>NZ_JBJMLX010000520.1:0-12384 GCF_045805085.1 Niastella sp. | reverse complement strand
TAAAAGACAGGCTCAAAAAACTGATCAACGCCACGCCCGATTACCGGATCTTTAACAGCGAATATGTACGGCAACAAATAAACCCAACAGATGATATTCCATCCGGCATCCGCAATTACGGCATTCCCGATCAGGTAGCCCTGTTGCCAGCTGCAGAAAAGAAATATGATTTTGCGTATGTAGGCACAGTAGATAAAAGCCGTAAGATTGAAGTACTACTCGATCGCTTTACCAGCGGCGCCTTAAAAGATCGCACCCTGCTGATGCTTACCCGCGACTATGATACATTGGCCAGCACTTATGCCCATGCTACCAACATTACCTTTAAAGGACCTGTTCCCAATCATGAAGTGTATGCGCAGATGCAACAGGCCCGCTTTGGCATCAATTATATGCCAGATATTATTCCATATAATCAACAAACATCAGCCAAATTCCTCGACTATGCTGCCTGCGGTATGCCGGTTGTAACCAATGATTATGCGTGGGTACGTAACTTTCAAAAACAGTTTGGCGGCAACTATTTTTACCTGCATGCCAACCTGGAGAATTTTACCTGGGAGAATGTAAACAACTGCCACTATTCCCTACCCGATTTAACCACCTGGACAAGGGAAAAACAGATCAAAAGATCGGGCGTGCTTGATTTTCTGGAGACAAAATTTCCTGAAATAAAGTTTTAAGAATTGGGTGCAAGGTCTTTGTTGCCGCGACGGCTTACGGCCTGAAGTGGGCAGCTACTCCGCCCAGTTATCATTCAGCGTAGCAATGTACTCGTCGATCACATGTTTTATGTTGAACTTTTTGATCACGAGGGCGCGGCCATTGCGGGCGAGGCGGCTCCGTTCTTCCAATGGCAGGTTGATCATCCGTTCCATTTTATCGGCCAGATCAAACGGATCGTGCGGGTGGCACAAAAAGCCCGTGATATTATTCACCACCACTTCTTTACAACCGCGGGTATTACTGGTGATCACGGGTATTTCCATACTGGCCGCTTCCATGAGGCAACGCGGAACACCTTCATTATAAAAGGAGGGGAATACAAAACAATCGGCCCGCTGTAAAAACGGACGCACATCTTTGGCGAACCCGCCATAGTGGATCAGTCCTTCCTTTTGCCAGCGATCGAGGTCTTCCTGAGAAATAGAATCGGGGTGATGTTGTTCAAAGAAGCCGATCAGTTCAAACCGAACTGCATAATTCTTCTTTATTAAAATACGGGCGGCATCGGCATACAGACTAATGCCCTTGCTTTTGAGCAGGCGGGTACTCATTATGAAAGTAAAAGGCTCGCTGTCTTTTTTAGCAATGCGTTGGGGAAAGGAGAAATAGTCGGTATCAACCCCTTCGCCCGGCAATACCTTTACTTTTTCAATATTTACAATGTGTTCGTTGATGAAAATTTTGGCGTCCTCATTATTCAGGAACCACACTTCCCTGGTTTTACGAAGGGCTCGTTTGTACAAGAGCTTTACCACGCGGTACAGCCAGTTGCGTTTGGCAAAAGGATAGCCCAATCCGGTAATAACGGCCACCGATGGAATACCAATGGCTGCGGCAGCCAGTGAACCATAAATATTAGGTTTGGCCACATAATGAAAAATAAAATCGGGGCGATGCTGGCGGTACAGGTCTTTTAGCTGGCGGTAAAAAGCAAGGTCGGAAACGGGGTTCTCCGTTTTATTATTGAAGTTGAGCGGTATGAAGCGGCAGCCACTCTCCTGCAGATAGCCAGAGTACTCATCATCAGGGGCCAGCACCATTACCTGAAACCCATGAGCCATGAGGTAGCGGATCACATCTAACCTGAAATTGTAGACAGACCACGCACTGTTAGAAACAAAGGCAATCAACTTATGAGCACCAACCATTCAATAAAATTGGTATCAAATGTATAGATTTGTCGGCATTAGTTCAAGAGCCAATTAATCTATGTATATAATAGGCATCCTGTTTTATAGTATAGTATTTATTTATATACTCTACCGCCTTACCCGCAGGAAGGTACCCCTGACCCTTACAGAGTGCAGTCTGGCCTTTCTTTTTAAAGTAGGGCTGGGTTGTTTGTATGGCTATATCTATGCGCATTACTATAATGGCGACGATACCTGGAACTATCATCTCTACTCCCTGCAGGACCTGCATAAACTGAAACATGAAACCGGACGTTATTTCACTGAGCTGTTACCTGCCGAATCTTTTGCCTGGGCCGGCGGCACCTTCTGGAATGGACTCAGCGCCTATATCCATACGCTCGAAAGTGATAGCATAAGTAAAATACTCAGCATAGCCGATATCTTCAGCGGCGGTAATTATTATATCAATGTGGTATTCTTCAATTTCATTTTGTTCTGGGGACACTACTGGTTATTCAGCCTGTTTGTAAAAGAATTCCCCGGCAAAAGAAAACCGCTGTTGTGGCTGATCTTTTTCTTTCCACCCCTGGTGTTCTGGCTAAGTGGGATCCGGGGCGATGGACTGGTCTTATTTTTCCTGGCCCTGTTGTTGCTGCATTTTCGCCGGTGGTTGTATGAACACAAAAAATGGTCGGTGCTGTATTGTTTACTCAGCATGCTGGGCATTATAATATTCCGGAGCCAGGTGCTGCTATTATTACTACCTGCCCTGCTGGCCTGGTTCGTTTCTGTAAAGTTTAATCAAAAACCGGTAGCTGCCTTTCTGTATATCTATGGCATTGGCGGTTTGTTGTTCTTTGCAAGCGCCTGGATTTCGCCAACCAAAAACCTGCCTGCCGTGATCGTAGAACGGCAGCAGTCGTTCCTGAAATTAAATGGTACCCGGTTTCCGCTCGACAGCCTGCAGCCAACGGCAACCAGTTTTGCCCGGGTGCTGCCCCAGGCCCTGAGCCATACATTTGTTCGCCCAACCATTTGGGAGGCAAAGGGGGCTTTACAGCTCATGACAGCGGTGGAGATCATCGTTTGCTGGCTGCTGGTGTTGCTAGCTATTATAAAAAGAGATATCCATGCGAAACAAACCCTTCAAAAGCCGCTTATCCTGTTTTGCCTGGCCATTAGCCTTACATTATATATATTTATAGGGTATGTGATCCCTTTTCCCGGGGCAATTGTGCGGTATAAAGCTATTCCGGAGCTTTTATTGCTTTCTGTGGCGGTGATCTGTACAAACTGGAACGCCCCAAACCAGATTAGCAAAAAAATATATATTTAAAAAAATCGCATTTTTCACCCTTTTTTTAGACCAAACAGGTCTTTTGCCTGCGGTATTTCTGTGTTTTATCGAAAAAACCCTGACATAAATTCAATTTATTTTTTAGACAGGGTAATTGTCTTTAATTTGCACAAAAGCAAAAATTTTAGTGATGGAATCATTACGTTTTAAAGCAATCAACGACCTTACTTCCCAGTCGAACGGCGTGGATGTGGAAGGTTCAACCAAAATTACCGGCATATTCGGTGAGAATGTATTTACTATAAAAACTGCACGTGAGTTTTTAAGCGATGAGGCTTACAAGAGCCTGAACGCTTCGATCAAGGGTGCAAAGAAAATTGACCGCGCCATGGCTAACCAGATCGCGGCCGGACTTCGCCAATGGGCTGAGACAAAGGGTGTTACTCACTATACACACTGGTTTCAACCTTTAACTGGTACAACTGCCGAAAAACATGACTCTTTCTTCACTATTAAAGGGGATGGCAGCGCTATCGAAACTTTCGACGGTGATGCACTGATCCAACAAGAGCCAGATGCCTCTTCTTTCCCAAGCGGCGGTATCCGTGCAACTTTTGAAGCCCGCGGTTATACTGCATGGGATCCTTCTTCTCCTGCTTTCATTATGGAGATCGGTCAGGGTAAAACACTGTGCATCCCTACCATCTTCGTTTCTTATACCGGTGAAACCCTCGACTATAAAGCGCCTTTATTAAAGTCGCTCGAAGCTTTGAACAAAGCTGCAGTTGAAGTGTGCCACTATTTCGACAAAAACGTAACCAAAGTAAACGCAACCCTGGGTTGGGAGCAAGAGTACTTCGTTATTGACGAAGCCTTCTTCAATGCCCGTCCTGACCTGGTTCTGGGTGGACGTACCGTATTCGGTCACTCTCCTGCCAAAGGCCAACAGCTGGAAGACCACTACTTTGGCGCTATCCCTGACAGGATCTACGCTTTCATGCGTGATTTCGAGCAGGAATCTTACAAACTGGGTATTCCTTTAAGAACCCGTCACAACGAGGTTGCACCTGCCCAGTTCGAGTGCGCTCCCATCTTCGAAGAAGTAAGCGTAGCCGTTGACCATAACACCCTGTTGATGGACGTTATGGACCGCGTTGCCCGCCGTCATAAATTACGTGCGTTGTTGCATGAGAAACCATTCGCCGGTATTAACGGTAGTGGTAAACACAACAACTGGTCTATGGCTACCGATACCGGCATCAACCTGCTGGCTCCTGGTAAAACCCCAAAGACCAACCTGATGTTCCTCACATTCTTTGTGAACACCATCAAGGCTGTATATGATTATTCTGACTTAATGCGTGCTTCTATCGCCTCTGCCGGAAACGATTTCCGTCTGGGTGCTAACGAAGCTCCTCCTGCGATCATCTCTGTATTCATTGGCCAGTACCTGTACAAAGTACTGAACGATGTTAAAGAAAGAGTGGGTGGCAAATTCGATGAGCAGGATGAAGCCATCCTGAAGTTAGACCTGCATAGAAGCATTCCTGAGCTGTTACTCGATAACACTGACCGTAACCGTACTTCACCGTTCGCGTTCACCGGTAACAAATTCGAGTTCCGCGCTGTAGGTTCTACTGCAAACTGCGCCAACCCCATGACTACCTTGAACGCTATCATGGCTGAAACGCTGAAGAAATTCAAAAAAGACGTAGATACCTTAATTGAAAAAGGCGAGAAAAAAGAGATCGCTATCATGCACGTTATTCGCGAGTACATCGTAGCCAGCGAAAAAGTATTGTTTGAAGGCGACGGTTACAGCGAAGAATGGCACCAGGAAGCTGAAAAACGCGGTTTACCTAACGTACGCACTACGCCAAAAGCGCTGGATGCGATGGTTACCGAAAAAGCCAAGCACCTGTTCGAAAGCAACAACGTATTAACACACGTTGAGCTGGAAGCCCGTCATGAGATCGAGCTGGAAAAATACCTCAAGAAAGTACAAATTGAAGCCCGTATAATGGGTGAGCTGGCTACCAGCCACATCTTACCGGCTGCTATTAAATATCAGAACGAACTGATCGCAAACATCAAAGGTTTGAAAGAGATCGGTTTGAAAGAAGACAGCTATGCTAACCAGAAACAGATCCTGACCAAAGTTTCTGAGCATGTAAACAAAATGGCTGAACTGGTTGAAAAGATGATCGAAGCCCGTAAAAAGGCGAACGTTATCTCTAACACCCGCGACAAAGCCATCGCTTATTGCGATACTATCAAAGGAGCGTATTTTGATCAGATCCGTTACCACGCCGACAAGCTGGAATTGCTGGTAGGCGATGAGTACTGGCTGTTACCAAAATACCGTGAGATGCTGTTCTTGCGCTAGCCTCCCCCCGGCCCCCTCCGGAAGGAGGGGGAGAAAAACAGAAAGTTCATCAAGAAGGTATACTGACATGACAAGCAAGGACCCCGTTCTGAATAAGGATGGGGTTCTTCCGTTTTAGGCTTACCTTACTGGCATGAAGCAAAGTGCCGGTATATTACCCTACAAGCTGGTAAAGGGGAAGCCATTCTTTTTCATTGGCCATCCCGGAGGACCTTATTACCGCAATAAAGACGTTGGCTTCTGGAGCATTGTAAAAGGAGAAATGGACGAAGGAGAAGAATCCCTGCGCGCCGCTATAAGGGAGTTTAAAGAAGAAACAAATATCGATATTACCGGCCCGTTTATCCCCCTCACATCTGTAAAACAAAAAAGCGGTAAACTGGTACATGTGTGGGCCGTTGAACAGAACTTTGCCACCGACAACATAAAAAGCAATACTTTCACGCTGGAATGGCCACCCCGGTCGGGCAAAATGGTGGAGTTTCCTGAATTGGATAAATTTGAGTGGTTTGACCAGGCTACTACCTTGCTTAAACTAATTCCGGGACAGATACCGTTCGTTCATGAGCTATTGGAATATATAAAAGCGAATAAAGAAACTTAATAAAACTGTTATCATATGGACATTAGGCTTAAAAAAGGAATTGGAGATTTTACCTTCGGCATGAAAGAAGCTGACATAACAGCCAAACTCGGCAAACCCGATAAGATATACGAAGATGAAGATGATGAGAATGAATTAATTTATCAGTATAACAAAAGCAAGATCAAGTTTTCGTTTTACCAGGAGCATGAAGGTAAACTGGGTTATATCCGGTGCGCCAACCCCAAGCTCACCTACAAAGGAAAGCCGATCATTCAGGCCCCCGCAGATACAGTAGTAAAAGAGGTCTTTGGATCGGAGATCAATGACTGGCAGGAAGAAGATTACAACTCCTTTACCACCTATATCAGCGAAGAATACTGGCTGGTTTTAAATTCCGAATACGATGAGGTAACCGATATTGAGCTGGGTGTGCCGGTTAAGAATGATGAGGAGTATGATTGGGGATAGTACTTGCAACAGGTAAATAAGTCTGAATAATTTTTTGAAAGCCGGTGCAAACCGGCTTTTTGATTTTATCTTGACCTCCATCAACAAATCCCCCACCCCTCCTTCACAACCACCTGTAACACACCGCGATCCTCCGAACTTGTCCTTCGTCAATAGGCAGGCTGGCAAATAATTTTTACTATTGCTTCCTTAATTCAACCCTTTATGAAACGAATGCTTGCCATTTCCGCCCTGGTGGCCATTACCGCCATTGGTACTGCTTTTACCGGTTACGCTTACAGCAATAATAAACATCATGGAACCTGCAAAGGGTCCAGGTATTGCACCGCCTGCAAAAACTGCAGCAGGTGCGCCCATTGCGCCAGAAACGGCGGCTCCTGCGGCGTTTGTAAGTAAAAGTTATTAAAACCAAAAAGAGACCCCGTTGCCGGGGCCTCTCCATTCCTAATATATACCTATAAAACCACAAGCTTTTGCATCAGCTTTTCGCTGGTTCCTTTATTGGTTGCAATAAGAATATACACGCCTGAACGCAGTCCGGTTATCACCATATTATCATCATGATAATCGTTCCACTGTTTTAATGTTTTTCCATTCAGGTCGGTGATCACAATGTTGCGAATAGCACTGCTACCGAACAATACATTCATGTTGCCTGATTGGGCCGGATTGGGATAAACCGTCATTCTTGCATTGTCCTGCATTCCACGGATCCCTTTAATAGTTGATACTGTACGGGTACCGTTTTTATCTACCTGTGACAGGCGGTAATAGGTATTGCCTGTAGCTGTATTCGTTTCCCTGTATTGATAATTGATGGGCATGGAGCTGATGCCTCCTGGCGCTTTAGTGGCTACAAAGCCTACTGTTTCAAAAACGCTACTGCCATTGCTTCGTTGGATGTCGAAACCGGTATTTTCGCTTTCAATGTCAGTGGTCCACGTCAGGGTTACAGTTGATCCATTGCGGCTGCCGTTAAAATTCACCAGCGTTACGGGGAGTGAACCTGCCGGCGGCCAGTTGATGGTCACCGTAGCATCATCCGTCATGTTATCGGCGGTGGTGGAAAAATCATTATCCGGACCGTCATCGGTTAACCGATAGGTAAATGTTAACTGGGTAACGGATGTTGAGTTTCGGGTAACTGTAATGGTTCCATCACTGTTTACTGTAATAGAGCCATTAACCGGTTGTGTTAACCTTGACCATTGTAAATGGGGATACAAATCGTTCTGGTCATTGTCTGTACCGGTGGCATCTACGGTAAAACCGCCGGGATAATTTAAGTTGGACCCATATAAAGCCCCGTTGAACGTGGTTTCTGTGCTGCTCACCCGGTTAAAGATATCATTCAGGGCTACGGGCGCACAGTTCGTTCCGCCGCAGATAAGTGATACTCCGCTGATAGTAACATTATCAAGTATATACTTGGTACCGCTCTGTGTACAGCCTGCATGAAAGGAAATAAACACTTTGAAATCAGATGCAGTTACAGCTGCAGGAAAAGTAAATGTAAAACAGGTAGTGCCGCCATTGGTAGGCAATAAATAGTTATCCTGACGGGCATAAATATTGGCAGCCACTTGCGCATCATTTGCAGTAGTAACTGATGATCTTACAAATAAAATATCGGCATAAGTAGCGCAGGGAAAAGCTATCTGGGTATTGAGGTTAGATGTATAAGCCCAGATATCGAAACAAACCTTTACCGTATTCGAAGTCTTGTTCACCGCCGGTGTACCAATACTCGCCGGGTTATTGCCACCTACACCGGGCGTGGTAATCACACTGTTACCACTACCAACAGTACCAAAGCCGGCGCCTGATGATAACGTCCAACCAGTAGGGTTAGGACTAAAATCTTCTTCCAGTTGTGCATGTGCAGCAATCGTTGCTGCAATGAATAATGCAAATAGTAAATACCGTTTCATAAAAATAATTTTGTGGTTAGGAAATATTAGGGGGTGGTTCGCCTCGGTATATTGGCTTTTACTATTTTAATAGGGTATAGAGCAATAGTATCCTGTACGCCGCCATAACGGAGTAAATAATTTCTTTAAGATGTATTACTGATTAATGTGGTAGTGAACTGTCTTAACGACAATAGCCGGCGGGGATATGCGCCCGATGGTGTGTGGGAGCATAACATTCCTTTTACGGTAATAGAGGTTAATACAGCTTGTTCAGAGAATAACTGGAAATAAATTTACCTGGGGAACAATCAATTTTACTTGCGTGAGGTTTTACGAAAGATTGGATATGATACTAGCCCTAAAGATCAAAAGTAACAGGCGATCATCATATTTGCAAGTGTAGGAATACTTAATTGACTTAAAACAAGTCAACAATAAATATAGAAAAACAAAAGCCTTCCTCCCGGGCCAGGCCAGGGAAGAAGGCGTTGATTGTTATTAAAGGTAAAGGCTATCTGTTAATCAATATCTTCGAAACTTCCTGAGCATTGGTTCTCCTGTCAATTACCCGCATCATATACATCCCGGGTTGCAACCCGCTGATGGTAATGTTATCGTCACTATAATTATTCCAGCGTTTCAACAGCTTGCCACTCACATCTACGATGGAGATATCGCGTACTGACGAACTGCCGAATAATACATTTACCGCAATACCCGGGTTAGGATAGATCAGCATCTTCCTCAATTCATCCAATCCACGTATGGCCAGCGAGGGCAATATTTTCCTGCTGCCATCCTGGTTCACCTGTATCAGTCGGTACCAGCTTACGGCATTCACAAAATTTATTTCATCAAACTGGTAGCTGACCTGAAAATCGCTTGAACCGCTTTTGCTGCCCACATAGCCTACGGTCTTATATTGGCCATTTACGATCCGTTGTACTTCAAACCCTGCATTGTCGTTCTCGTTGGTGGTAACCCATTTCAAGGTAACGTTATTGCCATTGCGATTGCCTTTAAAGCTCAGGATGGATACCGGTAACGCACCGCCTGCAGGGAAAGTAACGGTTACAGCAGCCGTATCACAATTACCATTGGGATCACAAAGTTGATAAATGAAATTTACCTGGGTGATCGTATTGTTGGCACGGGTAACTGTAGCAGTTCCCTGTCCGCCCGGATTCATGGTAACACTGCCGGTAGCAGGGTCCGGTGGTGTTTGCAGGGTCCAGGTTAAAGCAGAATACGGATCATTGGGATCGTTATCCAAACCGCCTTGTGATACCAGGTACCCTGCAGGAGGAGCCGGGTAAGCGGCATTTGGTCCATATAAAACAACATTGGCTGATAACACCGGTGGCCCTACCAAAAACACATCGGGCAATGCTACCGGCGGACAGTCAGTTCCTGTACACACTTCCGTTAACCCTGAAATAACAAAATCATCAAAGGCAAAGCGGGTGCTGCCCATATTGCAACCTTCATGTATCACCAGGAACACCCGGAACTGCGTAACCGTAACAGCAGCCGGAAAGGTGAACGAGTTACAAACCTTTCCCCCGCTGGCCGGTACCGGTAATCCTTTAACGGTGCCATACACTTTGGTGGGATCTGTTTCATCAAGGTCGTTGCCATTGTTTACGGTGGTGTTGGTGAAATACAGGTCGTAGGTGGCGGCGCAGGGCAAAGCAGTAAGCGCATCCTGCGGCGTATACCCAAATATACTTGCACAAAAATTTACCGTATTGGTACTCGCCGATTTCATCACAATGGGCGTTCCAATTGTTCCTGGACTGTTGCCGTTGGAGGAAAGGATAACATCATTGCCATTTATGGTGTGATAACTATACCCATTGGCCAATATCCAGTTTGGTGGATGGGGCGTAAAATCTTCTTCCAACTGAGCCTGTAATATACTGGTCCATGTTGCACATAACAGTAATAATGCGCCTGTTTGTAGCATTCTCTTCATAACAATTTGTTTTTAAGTTGTCAATGTGTATAGGAATAGCTTACAACAGCGTACAGATCAAACATCGGTAGCTTTTGACCAGAATAATGGATTAAACAAAATCAGGTTATGTAGTAAAACGAGGCAAAACAGCGTTTATAGGGTGCAGATATTTACGGGGTTCTTTTGTACGCACACAAATGAGCAATACACTTAACCAGGTTAGATGTAGGATAGAAGCATAACTGCTTAGGTAGTAAATTCAGAGGAGACACTTTCAGAGCAGGACAAATGTACTGTACCCGGTTAAGATTATCAAAAATATGAATATAAATTATTGGGTATATAAAAGCCCCGACGGTTACCATCGGGGCTGTATAGTGGATGTAGCATAACTCAATCTTTAAACCCTACGGGCCGGCAGGCGTTCATGCACCCATTTCTTGGCAATCTCCAGCTGCTCTTTTATGGTCAGGTGGGAGTTATCGAGCTCCAGGGCATCATCTGCCTTGCGTAATGGACTTACTTCGCGATGAGAATCAATATAATCGCGCATCTCCAGGTTAGCCCTGACCTCTTCCATGGTAACGTTGGGGTTCTTTTCATACAACTCCTGGAAACGGCGTTTAACCCGGATCTCGTTATCGGCAGTCATAAAGATCTTCAGCTCGGCATTGGGGAACACCACGGTGCCGATATCCCGGCCATCCATTACAATCCCCCGGTTCTTACCCATGTCCTGCTGCTGCCGCACGGCAAATTCCCGCACTTCCCTGATGGCCGCCACCTCGCTTACTTTTTCAGCCACCACCAGGTCGCGGATCACATATTCCACGTTCTCCCCGTTCAGGTGGATCTCGCTTTGACCGGATTTGTGGTTCGACATAAACGTGAGCTTAATATGTTGCATAGCCTCGTGTACTATCTCGGGATGGGTCCAGTCAACGTGGTTGCGCAGAAAATAAAGGGTAAAAGCCCGGTACATGGCGCCACTGTCAATATATATGTATCCCAGCTCCCGGGCCAGCTGTTTGGCCAGCGTGCTTTTTCCGCAAGACGACCACCCGTCGATGGTGATTATGATCTTCTGTTCCATAGATAATGTTGCAAAAATAGTCCACAGAAGGCAACTCCCCTAGCCCTGACATAATAATGTCGTCCGCACTGGCGGACGACATCAAATTTTGTAGTGGGACTTAATCGGCACACTACGCTGTGTCACCTGGTTAGCAGTCATCACCTTAGAGATGCCCTGAATAATTTGCCGGCACGTCGAAGATGCCAGTTTATACTAGGAATAATGTAAACCGAGGGACACAATTCTATTAACGAAAGGTTACCTAATTAGTTGTAGTCCGGCGGGAAAAATGCTTAAAAAAAAGCCCTAAAAAGTAAGGTGAGCCACCCTCTGAGGGTGACCCACCTTATTATATTAATCCTTGATTGTTAATCCTAAGAGGCTTCAGATTTTTCCTTTGCCGCTTTCAAAGTGAACATGATCTTCGAGTTCTCTTTGTCAAGGTCAGCCAACAGGGTGTCGCCTTGTTTAATATGCAGGCTCAGGATCTCTTCTGCAAGCGGGTCTTCCAGGTATTTCTGGATGGCCCTATGTAATGGACGGGCGCCAAACTGTACATCGTATCCTTTTTCAGCGATGAAGTTTTTGGCCTCGGTAGTCAACTCCATGGTGAACCCTAAGTTAGCTAACCGTTTCATTACTCCTTTCATCAGGATGTCGATGATCTGGAAGATGTGCTCTTTATTCAACGAGTTGAAGATGATCACATCATCGATACGGTTCAAAAACTCAGGCGAGAAGGTACGTTTCAGCGCTTTTTCAATAACAGCTTTGTTATTTTCATTAGCGTTCTGTGTACGTGCTGCGGTAGCAAAACCTACGCCGTCGCCAAAATCTTTCAAC
>NZ_JBJMLX010000519.1:0-8173 GCF_045805085.1 Niastella sp. | reverse complement strand
TTTAATGTGTATAAACATGTGTAAAAAATCTTAAACTATTATTTTTCAACCAAAAATGCCGTTTTCTCAGTCCCAATCTGTTATCAATAAACTAAAAAACACATTAAAAAGAATTAACACGCCTATTCAACCCTTTTTACGATTGGCGCAAGGTAAATCATTTCTATAATCAATCTTTCACAAGTTGTAAACCCCAGGTATTATTTTGGTCATTCAAAAAACCGATTATAAACAGAGGAAAGGCTAATACCCCCATCACGGTATCATTAAAGAAAAGTAATTATTTATCTTTCTGAATAATGACCAATTGTGCGCCAGTAGGTTTCTATAGGTCACGCCAAAAACGTACACGATTTAATAAATATTGTTATCTGACATAAGCTACCACTTGTTCGCAGAAAACCGCATGTCTTTTACAGATAGAGAAATGCCTGCTGTGCTTTCCATAGCTTGTTTCCTGTTTACAGGTTCCTTATCTTTCCTATCAAATGTAATACCTTGCAAAAACGCTTCTATTCCCTTGATGTTTTCCGGGGTGCTACGGTTGCTTTTATGATTCTGGTGAATAATCCCGGAAGCTGGTCAAACCTGTATACTTCTCTTGAACATGCGCCCTGGCATGGTTGTACGCCTACCGATCTGGTTTTTCCATTTTTTCTGTTTGCCGTAGGGAATGCCCTGGCGTTTGTAATGCCCCGGCTTCAGGAAGCAGGCACTGCAGCCTTTCTTAAAAAAGTTATCACTCGTTCGTGCCTCATATTTCTCATAGGGTTCTTTCTGAACTGGTCGCCTTTTATCCGTTGGGACAATGATCACCTCACCTTTAAAGCATGGGAATATGCAGGCGCCAATGGCAACCTGATAGGGATCCGTATTCTGGGTGTATTACAACGTATAGCACTCAGCTACTTTTTTGCATCGCTGATCATTTATTTCTTTAAAATACGCGGCGCTTTTGTAAGCGCTGTTGTACTGTTACTGGGTTATTGGGTGTTGTGTATGTTCTTCGGAAACGCAGTCGACCCATACAGTCTGAACGGTTATTTTGGACTTGGTGTAGATAAAGCTATCCTGGGCGAATCACATATGTATCATGGCGAAGGCGTAGCGTTTGATCCCGAAGGTATCACCAGTACGCTTACTTCCATTGTACAGGTGATCTTTGGTTATTTTGTGGGCTTTTACATTCAGCAAAAAGGAAAGAATTTTGATATGCTGTCGCACCTGTTTGTTGCCGGCTGTATCCTCATCTTTACCGGCTATGCCTGGGACATGGTGTTCCCCATTAATAAAAAGATCTGGACAAGCTCCTATGTGTTATATACCACCGGACTGGCCATACTGGTGCTTTCTTTATGTATATTCCTGATTGAATTCAAAGAAGCAAAAGGAGCATGGAGTCGCTTTTTTGATGTGTTTGGAAAAAATGCACTGTTCATATTTTTCCTGAGTGGTTTCTTACCACGCATAATTGCCCTCTTCCGCTGGGTAGATCATTTAGATAATGAAGGCAAAAAGGTATATACAAGCGCCTTTCCCTGGTTCTATGAGCATATTTGCAAACCTATCTCATCTAACCTCAAAAACGGTTCGTTACTATATGCCATTTGTATGATCGCCTTTTACTGGCTGATCGTGTATTATATGGATAAAAAGAAGATCTATATAAAAGTATAAGCCCGAACTATCATAATACAATCTTTCGCAGCAGGCGAAACACCAGGCAGATGGCTATGTACAAGGCCGACAAAATTACCATGGAGAACTTGGTAGTGGCCATATCGTAGGCCAGCAATACCGACCAATGGGTTGGCACATCCTGCAGACTTTTTAGCATGGCAATGTTTTCAATTACATCGCAAATACCGGCCACTATCAACAACCAGGTAATAAACTTTCCCATGCGCATCAGTATTTCATGGCCGCTTAACCGGCCAAAATACATACAGGCTACCGACAAACCGGAAGTGTATAAAACTATAAACAGAAAATCGATATAAATGCCAATGATGGCGTGGTGCAGTTTACCATATGTATCCCAGTACTGGATTATTTTTTCTGCCACCTTCAGATCTTTGGCCAGCTCAAACCGAACAATTTCAGCTGTGGCCAATGGCTGCATATACCAATTCGAAGCTATAATGAAAACACAATTGATAGCAAGCAGTACCCAAAACCAACGTTGTAAATTAGCGGGGGGAACAAACGATAGTTGTTTCATCTGAACTTTTATTTTGTTCGCAGACAATTCTGGTTATTTTATCGATCGAACTGCCTGTTTGAAATAGTTGGGCAGGGATTCGGGAGAGAATCAGGCTTTACCGTTTTTAATGCCTTGTTAACAGTCAACCGTATTAAATTATAAACGACTGTGAATTGCTATCTTACTAAAGTAATAAATTTCAGGCAATTGAAAAAAACCTGATTTTTGAGTATGAAAAAATTGTTGCAACGCTTATTTAAAAAACCTGTTACCTGGCTGGCAGAGCGCATGTCGTCCTCACCCCAAAAAGCTCAGGTATTTGCCTCATTATCAGCGTTACTCAAGAACATTCAAAACAAAAAAGAAAGCAGCAGTGGCCTCATTGTCCCCTTCGATCTGTCGAGCGGGAAGTTTGTCATTTTTTCTGATGAACACAAAGGCGCAAGAGATGCCGCCGATGATTTTAGGCTGGCTGAAAAGAATTATTTGAACGCCCTGAACTATTATTATGATAATGGCTTTCACTTTATCAACCTGGGCGATTGTGAGGAATTATGGGAAAACAAACCGGATATAGTGATGGAGAAGAACCAGCCCGACTTTGGGGCTGAACTACGCTTTCTGCAGCAGAACCGCTATTACCGCACTTTTGGCAATCATGATCTTCAATGGAAATTTGACTTTCCCCGCACCCGCTTTTTAAAACCTGTTTTTGGCGACAAGCTTAAAATATATGAGGGTATTTTACTTACCACTACCTATAATAACCGCCCTTATTCCATCTTTTGCACGCATGGCCACCAGGGCGATAAAAGGAGCGATGGCAATGCCTTCAGCACCTGGTTTGTAGCCGCCATCTGGACGCCGCTGCAACGCTTTCTGGAGATCAGCATCAATTCAACCTCCGACTCATTTGAGCTGGTTGATAAACACAACATCATTATGTACGAATGGAGCGCCACGCAAAAAGACCTGGTGTTCATTTCGGGCCACACACATAAACCGGTATTCGCTTCGCTCGATCATATAGAACGGCTTAACAAAGCATTGGAAAAAGCCAGGGCCAACCGGGATGCAGCAGCCATACAAAGCATAGAGGCAGAACTGGAAAGAAGAAAAGTGGAATATGCTGGTAAACAATTTCACAAGACCATGGTGATCCCTTCGTACTTCAACAGTGGCTGTTGTTGCTTTGCTGATGGTGATATAACCGGTATCGAAATAGAGGGTGATACTATCAGGTTAATAAAATGGAAAGAAGAAAGCGGACAATCGCACCGGATTATCCTGGAGCAATGTCCGCTTTCTTATCTTTTCGACATGATATCAAACACTGATACCTCAACTTTGTAAATGACAATGCCGTCCCGGTTGAACCGTGACGACATATATCATATTACTCACCGTCCATGGAATTAGTTTTTTGCCATTTCTTTGGCGCGGTTCCATCCATTCTAACAATTTTGGGGGAGAATTTACCTACTACATCCACCAATGCCGATTGGCTTTTCATCACAACTTCAATATCCTTGTAGGCATTCGGCGCCTCATCCAATCCGCCACCCAGCAATTTCACGCCATGCCGCTGCAATTGATCTTTCAGTTCTTTTTGCGTAATGGAATTTAATGCTTTGGTCCGGCTCATTTTTCTACCGGCTCCATGTGAAGCAGAGGAAACAGAAGCTGTTTCTCCTTTACCTTTTACAATAAAGCCAGGCGCGGTCATTGAACCGGGAATGATCCCCAACACATTCTTACCAGCAGGTGTAGCCCCTTTACGGTGAACGATCAGTTCCTTCATTTTTCCATCAGGACCGATCATCATTTCCTTCCAGGCAAAATTGTGGTGGTTCTCAACCATGGTCAATGGCTGTTCCCCTATCGCTTTGGCAAGTTTAGCATGTATAACATGGTGACAGGCAGATGCATAATCACCAGCCAGGTTCATCGCCATCCAGTATTCCATTCCCTCCTGTTCATCTAAATTCAACCAGGCCAAATTAGCCGCTTCACCGGGTAACCGTCTTTTCTCTCTTGCTATTCTAGTATAGTGGTTGGCGATATTAGCACCCAGGGCTCTTGAACCGGAATGGGTCAATAATCCTACATACGTACCAGCATCGATACCCAGTATCGCATCTTTCTCACCTACTTCTATAATCCCAAACTCTGCAAAATGGTTTCCTGAACCGCTCGATCCCAATTGTCTCCAGGCCTTTGCCTGTAACGCTTTCAATAAAGGCAGTTCATCAAACTCTTTGCGTTCCATCACTTCATGGTCGGTAGCATTGTCAAACAAACCGGGACTACCAAACAAAGTGGCTTCATTTAATTCGCGTGAAAAAAAATGTTCCCGTTGCACCAGTTCTTTTGGGTTAATTGGGAAAACGCTTAAACACATCCGGCAACCAATATCAACGCCTACGCCATAAGGGATCACTGCATTCTCTGTTGCCAGCACCCCACCTATTGGCAAGCCATAGCCGGCATGTGCGTCGGGCATTAAGGCGCCTGCTACGCTAATAGGTAAGCGGGAAGCCAGTTGCATTTGATGCGTAGCGCCTTCTTCAATATTCTCACCACCGAATACATTAAAATGAATACCGGTAGCATTCAATTCAATGGCTTCACCGGGTTCGGTTTCTTTTTTAGGGATCAATTGTTCTGCTATCAAACCAAGCACCGCGTCATTTTCATATTCCACGGGTGCACTCAAAATTTTTTTCAATAACTCCATCACATCCTCCTTTTTCTCATGCTTGTAATTCTTCTCCATCAAATTCATCGCTATGCTTATCACAGGCCCTTCGGGATATCCTATAGCTCTTAATTCCTTACCTGAAATTTTTAATTTCGCCATAAATTATTTTTTAAACACCCAGGTTGAATTCAACTTCAACTCCTTCCATTTGGGTGATATGTCTTTTTGCATGTTGTACCAGGAAATAAATATAATGGTACACATCTATTTTACCCAGGTTATTAACGCTCATCATTATTTTATACAAAGCGCCTTCGCCGTGGGGCATTTTTTGTAACAGTATACGGCATTGCTGCAATTGTGATTCCAACTCATTCCGAATATCGGCAACCTGTCTTTTGCCGCGCGGCTCCATATGGCCAGGGCGGTTCCACACAAATGAATTATGCTGGCCAATTATTTTCATTCGTTGCCAATCAAGGTCGTAATCAACCAACATTTCTGCATAATTTTCTTTCTTTGACCTTTCCAGCGCCTTCCTGGCGCCCTTGCTGATTAACATCAGCAAATACTGATTAGTCAATGAAATATGCTCCAGGATCTTACGAATGCTCCAACCTTTATTATTAGGCGCATAATTCAATAATTCCCTATCAATATTAAACCATTTGAACAATTCATCAAAGGTTTGTATGAGCTCTGTTTCAATAATGCTAATCACTTCAGTTTTCATACACTGCTTTTTACTTACTGTTATTTATCGCAGGCATAAACCAACTGATTGAAAAAGTAGTCCCGCCGCCCGGGCGGAACTACTTTAATTCTCAAGGCTATACAACTTACAAGTCACCTGTCCATCTGCATGGCAGTAGGTTATTTCTGCGATACTAAAATTTGTTTCAATTGATCAATCAACACCCCGTTTCCGTTAACACTGATGCTGCTGATCTTGTCTGCTATTTTTTCCACGTATTCCATCTCCTTCAGCTTCCACAGCATGGCATTATCTTCCATCAGTTTAGCAGTGTTCAACAGGCTACGGGTGCTGGCTGTTTCTTCACGACGCATAATGGTGTTGGCCTGTGCTTTCTTTTCAGCGATCAACACCTGATTCATGATCTCTTTCACATCACCTGGCAGAATGATATCACGGATACCGAAACCAGCTACTTCAACACCCAATACTTCAATTTTGGTTTTTACGGCTTCCAGAATAAAAGGGGTAATGCTTTCTTTCTTCTCCAACAATTCATCGAAAGTCAATTCGCCTACGTATTCACGCAGCGCCAATTGAAAGATCGCATACAGCTGATAGCTAAAATCTTTGTTTTGCACCAGCGCCTTTTCTATGTCAGTCACCTTGTACTGTGCCCAGGCATTTATACGAAGCGCAGCTTTATCTTTGGTCAGAATTTCCTGTCCATTGATCTCCACATGCTGTTGGCGCATATCCAGTTTGTTTACCACGATCGCAATGCCATTCTTCCACCAGGAGTATACACCTGCTTTCAGGGTTTGCACAAACTTTCCATCTATATACAATACCCCCTGCTCAAAGCTTTCTATTGAGAAACTACGTACGTATGATGCTACCAGTTTATGCTGCAGAGTGGTACGTTCAATGTTTTCAGTGATCTCCACTTTACTTACATCAGCACGCACAAAATCATTTTGGATAACACTTTTCCAGAAGGTATAACGACCCGCTGCTAATACCTGTTTCAGCAAACCATTCTCGTAATGCAGCACAATTTCGTTGTCCTTCACTTCAACCACATGCAGTTCGTCGGCCAGTTCTGCATCCTGCAACAGGATGTTCAGTTCAACAGGCGCATTGAATGGTTGTGTTACATTGTATATTTTAACGGTTTCATTTCCCCAGAACCAGTATTTTCCTTCTTTCAGCATGCGTTGATAAGCGCCCTGTTTAAAAACCAGCGCAACTTCATACGCATTTACACGAATATTTTTCATTGTATTTCTTTTTAAGTTGATTAAATAAAAGCCAGGTAATATTTACCATCCCGTAATTGCGGAAGCAAACTTTCACTGATGTTCGTTATACCAGTTTCTCAACAAGCTGTTTATTTAAGCATCGTAATAAACAGGTTCCTGATTAAGTAATATAAACCCCATCATGAGCCATCTGCCTGCAGGCATTTACCGGATTGCGATCCCGCCCTTTGGCGGACTGCCAGTAAATAAGCCCGGCTTTTAAATTGCATCACCATTTTTATGGAAGCGGTGTACTTCCTCAGTTATGGATTTCAAGTCCACATGATTCTGTTGCTCTAACCACTGAGCTACTTCGCCGAAACGAAAAAGGGAATCGAACCCCTGACCCACAGTTTACATGGCTGGCATCTCCCGATTTCAACACAGCATACAGATAGTTACTACCTCTGCACTGTTGTGCATCTTTGAAACACGAACCCGGTTGTCTACGTCAGGTTAATACCAGTCTTCCCGTTAAGGAAGCTTTTTATACATCCTTTCAGATGTAAATTATATTCTATAATAAACCCGCTTCAATATCATTTAAGATCTGATGAACGGGTCTGTTCTTATACGGATTTTTAATTGGAAACCTATGGTCGTCCTACCCTTTCCCATAGTAACATTTTCCATAAACCAATTTTTCCAACCTGCCCCGGTAACCATTCCATTCAAGATAATGTTCTATTTCCTGTAACCTCTTCTCAATAACCACATCTCGTTTTCTTACTTTATCAATTATATTAGGCCTTACCCTTAATACAAACCGCCATGGCTCACTAAATACATACCTTTTTACAAATTGTTCCTTCCCATAAGAGGTCCACATTTCATAAAAAAATTGCTTTTCAGTATCGGTAAAACCCATTTGTTGAAATTGATCTGTATAAGGGCGATCCAGGTTTTGCGTTTTCACCACGTAGTTCTTTCTTCCCATTCTTCTTTTCTTCACCTTAAAATCCTTACGATAACTCCACTCGTACGTATTTATCTTTTTCAGAATACCCTCAAAGAACTCAGCCTGTTTGCTGCGCGCCACATCCTCGCGCAATACAAAAAAACGTTTCCAGCCTTTTTGTACGGGTGGCGTTAATGGCTCCCACCCAAGATGGAATTGTTTCTTATAAAGGTGCTTTTCTTCTTTGCCTAAATGAAATAGCTTTTTGTCAAAATCTTCATACTGCATGCGTTTCTTCTGCCTTACAGTACGCAATCGATACGAAAGAATTTTCGAACCGTATTGCTTAACCAATTTACTGTCCATAATGATTGTA
>NZ_JBJMLX010000518.1:0-8836 GCF_045805085.1 Niastella sp. | reverse complement strand
TTACTGGATTGCGTTACGCAATAAAAGCTTTCATTATTATAACCGGTTTTACCTCTTGCTTAGTATGGCGGGCAGTTTCATTATTCCGCTTTTTAATTTCAACTGGTTCACTATCGATAAACAGGCTATGCCGGTTTCACTGGAAACATTTAAATATATCACTCAACAGATCACGTCTGGGCATGCATCTACTATTTCCTGGCAGGCTATTGTTTTGTATGGGGTTATTGGCCTCAGCCTGTTCCTGCTACTGGTACTTGCCTTTAATATTTTTAAAGTATATCAATTAAAAAGAAGATCGGCTGTTGTTGAAATGGAGGGTATTGATTTTATTTATACCAACCTCGATCAGGCTCCTTTCTCCTTTTTAAATAACCTGTTCTGGAAAGAATCTATCTCACTGGATGATGATTTTGGACAAAAGATCTTTAAACATGAGCTCACGCATATTCACCAGAAACATACGCTCGATGTGCTTTTCTGCCAGATCATCAACTCTATCTGCTGGATGAACCCATTCAACTGGCTCATTCAAAAAGAGCTGAAGGCCATTCATGAATTTATTGCCGATAAAGAAGCCATTGGCAACAACAATGTGGAAGATTTTGTGCAGTTGTTATTGCAGGCGCATTATGGAAAGCACTTTCTCAATCCCACTCACGCATTCTATTATTCATCTATTAAACGAAGATTAATTATGTTAACAACAACAAACAACGCACGATTCAAGTTCCTGCGTAAGGTATTGGTACTGCCCGTTACTTTTGCAGCCATTGTTGCCCTGTCAGTTTCAGCTACTGAAACCAAGGCAACACCCGCTGTTTCTTCTGTTGTGAAAAACGACACTGTACCTGTCAAATCAGTTACAGTTGAGGCAATTCCTATGGAGAAACATAGGAAGTCAACCACCATTAAACCTAAAAAAACCGATGCCGTTAAGACTGCTACTTTTCAAGAGGTAAAAGTTGAAGAGATTTCCCAAACACCCAAACAACCTAAACAAGGTGATAAAGTAAGTATTAAACTTGAAGCCATGTTGTATGTTGTAGATGGCAACGTGACCAGTGTTGAAGAAGTAAAGAAACTGGAACCCGATCAAATAAAATCCATAAATGTTTGGAAAGATAAAGCAGCTACCGACAAATTTGGTACAGCTGGCGCCAATGGAGTAATTGAGATCTTTCTGAAAGAAATTAAATGAATTAAAATATTTTAGCTATACATTAAATGGGGCCGGCGGCAACCGGACCCATTTTTTATTTATACTACTGCTAAACTAACTCCTGATCTTGTAAGTCCTTATCATCATGGCTTCTTTATTATTCTTTAATAAAGGAAATGCTTTGCAGGTTAAACCCGCATTTAATTTTTACTGTTGAATAAGGGCCTTGCTAAAAAAGGTTAGCCGTCCTGATGTGCCGGGACGGCTAACCATAGAGGCTTATGATCCAGGGTATTGATTTAATTCCGGATTTTTGGCCAGTTCTGATTGCATGATTGGAAAAAACATCGGGACTACTTCATAGGAGTAACTTGTTATAATAGTTTTATTAAAATTATTAGCATAGGGTACGTTGATCGGGTTTGGGGGCTGCGGCCTGTTTGGCAGAATGGGCAATAAGGACAATCGCTTTTGTCGCATATATGGCAGCTGTTTGTTTTTTTTCTCTTTGTAAATATGCAAACAAATGGCAGCCCTAACCAAATTTTGGCTACGTCAAAACCTCTACAAAAAAAACTAATTATTGACTATCATACAGTTAAATAACTCAGACAATTACCCGGTTATGGAGATCAGGAAATCGTACAAACTGGCTTCATTGCTGGTTAGTCCCAGTTTTTTACGCAGGCGATAGCGACCGGTTTCCACGCCGCGGATGGAGATGCTCATCAGGTGGGCAATCTCTTTACTGGTTAAATTCAAACGCAGGTAGGCGGCCATTTTTAATTCAGTGGCGGTCAAATCGGGCCATTGCTCTTTCAACTTTTTCAGAAAATTGGAGTGTACCTGGTCAAAATGTTCGGTGAATTGTTCCCATTCTTGGGTAACATCGAGTTCGCTATCGATGAGGCGGATGATCTTTTGGAATTCCCTTGACCCGGCTTTGGTTTCTTCATTATTTTTAAAGGCGTTGAGGTCGTCCTTAATTTTTGAAAAGATCTCCATTTTTCGCACCAGGTTCATGGCAGCCGAAGCCAGTTGTGAATTCTTATTTTCAATGTCTGCCTGCAGCTTTTCATTTTTCAGCTCAATGATCTCCTTTTCCCGTTTACCCATTTGTAACTCGTGCATCATCTGCAATTGCTTTTGCTCCCCGGCATAGCGTTGTTCCTGTTGCAACAGTTTTTGCGCTTCGCGTTTGCGGTATTTTTGTTGCTGTCTTTTGTAGAACCAGTACAACAAAGCAAAAAGTGATATGGCATATAAGGTATAAGCCCACCAGCTGCGGTACCAGGGTGGCAAAATGGTGAAGGAAAAACTGGCTACCGGCGATTCATTCTCCACATTGGTGCGGCTTTTTACCTGGAAAATATATTTACCTGGCGGCAGGTTGGTATAGTCTTTTTCCGTTTTCTGGCTCCAGTCACTCCAGCCCTTGTCGAACCCTTTTAAGTAATAACTATAAGCAATGGTATGTTGCTGGCCATATATAATGGCGCTGCATTCAAAATGCAGGGAGTTGTAAGCATACTCAATAGATTCTCTGGCTGTATTGTTTGCAGATAAAGCATACCCTCCAAAGATCAGGCCTTCCTTCCTGGCCGGTACCTGCACATTCCTAATGAGGGTAACCAGGTGGTACTTACTTTTTTTATACCGGGCGTAATTAATATGGAAGAACCCTCTTTCCGCTGCTATCAATACATTGTTACTATCGATGATATTGATGTTCTCAAATCCGTTCACTGTGATCTTGTCGTCCAGTTCAGGGATGTACATCACCCGGTAATTTTCATCCCTGCGCTCTGCTACGCCTACCCGTTTATTACTAACAAACCAGATGTTGCCGGCTTTGTCTTCCTTTAAATATTCAACCTTTATACCGTCAAACACTTTTTTAAAAAAGTCAGACGGTTTAAAATCATTGATGGCATCGTCAAACTCAAAAACGCCATTATCGGTGGCCAGTACCATTCGGCCGGCAACGTTGTACAGATGGTTATGGTTTTGGGAAAGCAATTTCTTTTTATCATTGTAATTCGTAACCACCGGTTTATTCATTCCATCATAGGAAACGATGTAGATACCTTTATAAGGGTGAATAGCCCAAATGAGATTTTTATGTTTTACTATATAGCGGGCCGACTCAAACCTGGCTTCCAGCATGCGGGTGAAACCACCATTGGCATAATTGTAAAAATTGATCCCATTATAGGTGCCTGCTATCATCACAGAAGATGGAAAACTGTCGTGCAGGGGAAGAAAGCCCCAGAAGCCGTTCTTGTTATCGAGCAATACAGCTTTATTGTCTTTTATTAAATAGGCGCCGAGGTTATGGCCCATTAGTACTTCCCCATTCACTTCTGAAATATTCCAGACCTGCCCTTTTGTATTTTCAACCAGCGAGAATGAGCTTTTTGCATAGCTGATGTCACCGTCGTTGCCGGGCAGGCTGGTTGTATACAAACCGGTTGCCACGCCCAGGTACAAAGTGTTGTTGTGAACAAGGGAAGTATAGCCGCTATTGCGGTCGATTGGTTCGGGAAAAATGTTTTTAATGGCATTATTATAGGAAACCAGGTCAATGCCATTGTCGAGCGCCAGCCAAAGGTTCTGGTCTTTATCTAAAAAAAGGTTTTGTACGTTGTTGGTTTGAATGCCTTCATTCCTGGTAAGCTGTTGAATGAATTTTCCATTTTTATCCATTATGATACAGCCACCCAGATTGGTATTGAAGGCAATGGTATTGTGCGACAATAAACGGGCGCCAAAAATGTTCCTGGCGGCCAACTCTTTTATATCAGGCGTTTCAAAAGGCGTTACTACATCGCCCTTCAAGATGAACAATCCTTTTGAAACAGAGGTTAACAGCAGGCTGTCGTGCCCCAGGTCAATCACCGATTTCAACAAGGTGCCATTGGGGAAGGTGCCGGTTTTAACCCGCGGTACCCATTGGCCTTCTTTATAATATACCAATCCATTTTCGTAATTGTATGCGAGCACTTCATTGTGGGAATACCCTAAAAAACTCCAGAAGGTGCTATTGAATGCTTTTACGGTTCTATTGTGGTAATCGAATATTTTCCGGTGGGCATGAAAGAAGATATGGTCCTCTGCAATTTGAATGGTCCATACATCGGCATAATCACTGTCCTTTATTAATGGTCGTAATGAAGTATAAACCAGTTCACCGCGTTCATTTGGAGTGAAGTAACCAATCTCCTGCTGTCCGCCAATATATATTCTGTCATTTTTATCAATGGCCAGGGAACGAACAATAGTGGCGTTGGGAATTGGATAAGTGCGCCAGAAGCTGCCATCAAAGGTCAGCAACCCGTTGTTGTTGGCGAAGTACATAATGCCGCGACTGTCCTGTGCAATGTCCCAATTCTGCCGGCCGGCTTTGTAGTCCTGTTTAAAGAAGTTGGTAATGTTGGGGATACCAATGGTGTTTTGCGCATATGCAATAGACCCGAAGTACAGTACGGTTATTAACAGGAACAATGATCTCATATGCAGCTACTCGTTTCTTTTATATTGTAAAATTAATGACTTTGACGGATAGGGCAATGAGATAGGGGATCCATAAACATAATGGCAATTTCTTACAATTTATAGATTTTAATGTGCGAATTTTATTGCCTTATTTAAAGCCTTACCATGAAACTGTTTAAAAGGATCCTTCGTATTGTTTTGTTTTTGTTGTTGGTGGCCCTGGCCTACGGCATCTGGTATGCGTGGCGGTCGTTCCCCATTATCAGCGGCTATGGAGCCAAAAATATGGCTTCGGCAGTTTTCCTGCAACATCGAAATCCTGCGGATGTGCTGAAAGAAGAACTGGATTTTTTTCCTGTTTCCAAAGGTACCTATACGATCAACCGGGAAGACTCATCGGTAACCGGTTCGGTATGGGGTTTTGCCAAACGAAAAGCCATTTACAGAACTGGTGTGGGTTGCACGCTGGTGAACGATTTGTCTGAGGCCGAAATACGAAATCAGCATTTTAATTTGCCCGCCATTCCCCCGCAAAACAGGGACTCCATTGCCTGGCCGTATGGTGATAAAATATCCGACAGCCTTCCACCCAACTTTGATAATAAAGCCCTGCAACAGGCCATTGACAGCGCCATGCAAATGCCTTCTAAAAGAGGAACTCCCGCTTATACCCGCGCCTTCCTGGTTGTGTATGATGGAAACATCGTTGGCGAACGCTATGCCTCCGGGTTCAATAAAAATACAGTACAGATCGGCTGGTCAATGACCAAGAGCTTGACCTCCGCCGTTATAGGTGTGCTGGTGAAAGCAGGCAAACTAAATCCGGATGCACCCGCACCTGTACCGGAATGGCAAAACACCAATAAAGAAAAGATAAAGCTTAAGGATCTGTTACATCAATCTTCGGGACTGGATTATACCGAAGATTATAATGGCCCCAGCGAGGCAACAAATATGTTGTTCAAACGGGGCGACATGGGCGCCTTTACCGCCAAATTACCACTGAAGTATGAACCGGGCACTATATTCTATTACTCCAGTGGCAATGCCAACATCCTGAGCCGGATCATTCGCCATACAGTGGGTGATTCCGTGTATGCCGGCTTTCCTTATAAGGCTTTGTTTCATAAGATCAATATGTATTCACTGGTGCTGGAGCCCGATGCTTCCGGCACTTATGTAGGCTCTTCTTACAGCTACGCCAGCGCCCGCGACTTTGCCCGCTTTGGATTATTTTATTATAATAATGGTGTATGGAACGGGGAACAATTGCTTCCCGCAAACTGGGTAAAAGAAACGATTCAACCCGCTGCTTCCAACAAACAACAGCGCTATGGTTACCAGTTCTGGCTGAATGGACAGGATGATAAAGACCCCAGCAAACGCTGGTTTCCCGATGCGCCGGCCGACATGTTCTTTGCCGACGGTTA
This sequence comes from Niastella sp., assembly GCF_045805085.1. Classification (NCBI taxonomy): domain Bacteria; kingdom Pseudomonadati; phylum Bacteroidota; class Chitinophagia; order Chitinophagales; family Chitinophagaceae; genus Niastella; species Niastella sp. Next base: position 2,749 of record NZ_JBJMLX010000518.1, on the reverse strand, counting down.
TGGCGGACAGAACATTTTCATAATTCCTTCTAAGAAATTGATAATCGTGCGCCTGGGCGTTCACACTGTTGATGAAAATAAATATCTCAGGGAGGTGATCGCCGCTGTAAAGAACTGATCCCCGGAAATTAACCAGTAATTGTTTGAATTTTGCAATCTTTTGTTTGAATCCCATAAAGCCCCGGCCATGGGAGCGTCGTAATTTTACAAGGAAGGACTGATACGAATCAGCCTTTTAAAACTACAAATTGCTTAAATTTACGATATGGCCAAGACAGAAACACTGGAAGATTTTTATCGCCAGAAAATGAACTGGTTGCCAGATAACCTGAAAAAAGATATCGGGCACTTTAATGTATTCAAGGTAGAGGATTGCGTGGGTCAGGGTAAAACACCGGTTGAATATACCCGCCGTGATTATTACAAGATAGCCCTGATGCAAGGTTCATATGTATATCATTATGCAGAAAAAAGCCTTGAAGTATCAGGCTCTACACTTATATTTTTCAGTCCCAATGTTCCCTATACGTTTCAACCGTTGACCGATGACCCCAAAGGCGCATTTTGCATTTTCAGGGAAGCATTTTTTACCGAACGTATCCGTGGCGGCATCAAAGACCTCCCCATGTTTATTGCGGGTAACAAACCCAGCTACGGATTGGATAAATCGCAGGACAAATTTGTAAGCCAGATATTTGATAAGATGATCGATGAATTGAAATCGGACTACGTATATAAGTACGATCTCATTCGCAACTACATTATGGAGATGATCCATTATGCGTTGAAGATGCAGCCTACGGAAACCCTGTATCAGCATACAGATGCCAATGCACGCATCACGGCTGTTTTTACCGAATTGTTAGAACGGCAGTTCCCGATTGAATCACCCACCCAGCGATTCACCTTACGTTCAGCCCGCGATTTTGCAGAACAATTATCGGTACACGTCAATCACCTTAACCGCGCCATCCGCCTTACTACCGGTAAAACAACCACCGATCATATATTTGACCGGCTGATAAGTGAAGCAAAGACATTATTAAAACACACTAACTGGAATATTTCCGAGATCGGTTATAGCCTGGGGTTTGAGGAACCGGCGCACTTTAATCATTTTTTCAAGAAGCAGACGAGTATGACGCCGTCGTCGTTTCGTAATTAGCTTTCGTGATGACTTGGGGAGAGTTGACCAGTTAACCAGTTGACGAGTTGACCAGGTTAAATGCAAGTTGATAGGTTGACAAGTTAACTAATTGACATGTGATATAGGCTGAATGAATTAAGTAAGAATTAGGAGGAAAGAATTGTCCAGCAGTTCTTTCCTCCTACTTTTTTGCCCTCTACCCTTCAACACTTCCTCGCAGCGCATCTAAAAAACGCAAATCACACTCTGCCTGTATTTTCCTTTATCAACTCCATAAACCCTATCAACCTACCCCACTCTTACTTCCTTTCTCACTTACTTAAGCGTTCTTTCTTGTTAACTTGTTAACCTGTTAACTTGTCAACTCACACCCATGTTTGAATAATGCAACTTTGTGTTTGAAAGCTATAATAACCCACACTACCTCTCTACATAACTTTGCCTCATCAGTTCATGAACGAGCAACAACAATTAAAAATCTTACAAAAGAAAAAACAACTTAGTATGAATAAGAAAATATGGTTTGTTACCGGCGCTTCAAAAGGTCTGGGCCTAGTTCTGGTAAAAACATTATTGAAAGCAGGTTATCGGGTAGCAGCAACTTCACGTAACATCAACGAACTGCAACAGGCAGTAGGTGATAACAGCGAAGCCTTTCTTCCTCTAGCTGTTGATCTGACAAATGAAAAAAGCGTTGAGAAAAGTATCCAGGATACCATTGCCCATTTTGGCGCTATTGACGTTGTAGTGAACAATGCCGGTTATGGCCTGTTAGGCAGCCTGGAAGAATTGTCTGATGAAGAAGTACGAGAAAATTTCGACGTGAATGTATTTGGGGTATTGAATGTGATCCGCAAAGTGTTGCCTTACCTGCGCAAACAAAGATCCGGGCATATCTTCAATATTGCATCAATTGCTGGTTTTACCGGCGCCTTCCCTGGTTTCGGAAGTTATACTGCTACTAAATTTGCCATGCATGGCTTTTCTGAATCGCTGGCTGCTGAAGTAAAACCATTCGGCATAAAAGTCTCTATTGTTTCGCCTGGATATTTTAGAACGCAGTTCCTGGCCGGCTCATTAGGTGTGCCCAAAAATGAGATCGGCGAGTATAAACTGGTGCGTGAAACGCAAGATGCACACCAGCAAAGCATCAACCATAACCAGGCCGGTGACCCAGCCAAAGCCGCAACCGTTATGATTGAAATTGCCGAACAAAAAGAACCACCGCTGCATGTATTCCTTGGCAAGGATGCTTATCAGTTTGCCGACGCCAAAATTAAAGCAGTACTGGATGATATGGCCGCAGTAAAAGAGCTGGCTACGTCAACCGATATTGACCAATAGTTAAATAACAATCCGCAAATCGAGTAGGTGGCGTAGGATTAGTTCCTACGCCGACCTCTCCCACCACCGTACGTACCGTTCGGTATACGGCGGTTCCCTAATTTAGTAAACGCGCATTCAGGTAACAGTCCGTGAAGAATAGAAAGCCCGCATCTCTCAACCGGGTGTTAGTGGCTGTCGTGGACAGTATCCAACTGTTGGCGGTGTGCCAGTAACCCTTCCGGGTGTTAGCATGTTGCCATGCCTTGTATTGCGGGA
>NZ_JBJMLX010000517.1:0-1692 GCF_045805085.1 Niastella sp. | reverse complement strand
TCCCTGCCCTTTGTACACACCGCCCGTCGCTTCTACCGATCGAATTGCTCGATGAGGACTCGGGATGAGGGGGATCCCTGAAGGCGCAAGTCTTTAGGTCCTTTTCAGAACCTGTTCGAATCTCGTAATTTAGAGGAAGAAGAAGTCGTAACAAGGTCTCCGTAGGTGAACCTTCGGAGGGATCATTAACACAAAAATCCATTCAGCTTCCTGATCTCTTTGCCCTAACAGGTGGGAGTGAAGGAGGTTTGAAACTTTCCAGTGAACTGTTGAAGTCTGTACCAATCCTTTATAAACCTAGTTTTTAAAAGAGATTCAATACTAATGAAACTTCTTCTTCCTTTTGAATAAAAGGGAAGGGTCTTTTCCCAACTAATGAAACAAAACTAAAGTGCTAAACACACTTTAATTAAACAAATTACAACTTTTAACAATGGATACCTTGGCTAGCCGTTCGAGGAAGAACGCGGCGAAAAGCGATATGCCATGTGAATCGCAGCTGACGTGACTCTTTGGACTTTTGAACGCAAATTGTGCCCTGGTTTCACCAGGGCGTGTTTGGTTGAGCGTCAAATATAAATAATGATGACCTCTTCTCTCTCTCGAGAGAGGGGGGGTAATCGAGTTGGGTCCTGCCACTATACAGATTCTTCTGGAAGGGGCTTTACCTTAAGTAAAATTGGAGTTCTATGGGCTTCATAAAGTCTCGGTACTGTCTTTGACGACCGGGCTCTCGTCGGTTAAGGAAACTTACACAGTCGGGGGTTCAACTGTTTCAGGGATGTGCTTAGATGAAGTTCCAAAGACCCCGTTAGAAACCTCTCTTTTTATTAAGAGCAGGGCAGATTATAATTCAAACTCTTGGCCTCAACTCAAGCACGGGTACCCCCTGAATTTAAGCATATTAATAAGGGGAGGAAAAGAAACCAACAGGGATGCCCTTAGTAATGGCGAATGAAGCGGGCAGAGCTCAAACTGAATCGGGAAGTCACTCTGTGGCTCTTGAATTGTAGTGTTCGAATTGCACATTGATGGACTCGTGTTGTAATTAAGTGTTCTGGAATGAACTGCCCTAGAGGGTGACAGCCCCGTAAGTACAACATCAGGGTATTAAAGTCATTGTGTTCTTCTTGAGTCGGGTTGTTTGAGATTGCAGCCCTAATACGGGAGGTTGATCCCTTCCAAAGCTAAATATGACGGCTAGACCGATAGCGAAAAAGTACTGTGAAGGAAAGGTGAAAAGAACCCTGAAAAGGGGGTCAAAAGCACTTGAAATTGTTAAAAGGGAACCGTACGCGGACAGTAACTGGAGGTGGTGAGTTCAACTTAGGTGTCGGGTCAATGGTGCTTCTGTGGGTCTTCACGGCTGCAGGGGTATCCTCTTGGAACGGCTCTGGGTGTACGCTTGCCATCGACGTGTCAACATCATCTCTTCTTGGCAGAAGCGGGGTGGCTCAAGGTGGCTCAGAGGGTTCGCTCTTTGGGTCCTTATAGGGGTCACTTTCTATGTCATGGGGGGGATGAGGTCATAAGCGGCAGGGGGCAACCCCGAGTACCGCCTCGAGTCGGCAAGGTGGAAGTAGTCTTCATCTGGGAAACCAGGGGGGGCTGCTATTCATTTCGATGAAGGGTAGGGCTCGTGTCGTTTTTGATGTTGGTGAAATGTCCCTGTACGACCCGTCTTGAAACACG
>NZ_JBJMLX010000516.1:0-2758 GCF_045805085.1 Niastella sp. | reverse complement strand
GTTCAAAAAATATCTTGCGGAGAAAATGACGCTGACCGGGGAGGATTGGGCAGTTATTGAACCAGTATGTATTATCAAAAAATTGAAGAAGCGCCAATTCCTGTTGCAGGAGGGTGATGTGTGGCGGTATCATGCATTTGTTTGCAAGGGCTGTTTGCGCAGGTACAGCATCGATGCAAAAGGGATAGAACATATCATTCAGTTCTCCATTGAAAACTGGTGGGCGGGCGACAGGGACAGCCTGATGAATAAAACACCTTCCAAATATAACATCGACGCCGTTGAGGATTCTGTTATCCTGGTGATCCGGAATGAAGATTTCGACAGGCTTTACCAGCAATTGCCTGCCTTCAATACTATGGTGAACCAAATCCTTTTCAGAAGTTTTAATGCTTCGCAGGAAAGAATAAATGCCACCATCAGCATGACGGCTGAAGAAAAATACCTGTACTTTATAAATAACTTTCCTGCGCTGGCCAACAGGATCCCACGCCATATGGTAGCTTCTTACCTGGGTATTACGCCTGAAACGCTCAGCAGAATAAAAGGTAATCTTTCCAAAAACAAATAACCCGCGCGTGTTTCCTTGATATTTGTCAAGGAACTTTGTAGCATTTGTCAATGGACACCGCCCTGTGGCGGGCATAGTTTTGTGTGGTAAATGAATTAAAAACTTACAAACACAAACTATGTCAAAGACAATATTAGTTACAGGAACAAGCACAGGTTTTGGCAAACTGATAACCAAAACACTGGCTGGTGAAGGGCATACCGTAATTGCCACCATGCGTGGTGTTGATGGAAAAAATGCTGCTGTTGCCAAAGAGCTGGCCGCCCTTCCCAATGTGGAAGTGGTTGAGCTGGATGTTACAAGCGATGAGTCGGTTACTACTGCGATTGGCAAGGTACTGGCCCGCCATGGACAAATAGATGTACTGGTAAACAATGCCGCTGTTACCGGATTTGGATTGCTGGAAGCGTATTCGCTTGACCAGATCAGGAATATGTTTGAAGTGAATTTCTACGGTGTGCTGCGCACGTACCAGGCTGTTCTTCCTTCCATGCGGAAACATAAGAATGGATTGATAATCAACATTACTTCCGGCGCCAGTGGTCATACGCTGCCTTTTATGGTGCCTTACCTGGCCTCGAAGTTTGGAGTGGAAAGTATAACAGAAGGCCTGCAGGATGAGTTAAGTGATTATGGCATCGAAAACGTGAGCATTCAACCAGGTGTTTACCCCACTGAAATGAACAATGGCAGCAAGGCGGGGTTTTATGCCGACAAACCAACAATAGTTGCGGAATATGGGGAAGCTGCTGCTAACAAATTAAATGCAGTTGGCGCCGGCCTATTTGGGAAGATGGCCGAATTCAACATGGACCCGCAAACCATTGCCGATGGAATATTGGCATTGGTGAATATGAAAAAAGGCACTCGCCCTTTACGTTATCCGCTCGATGCAATAGCTCAGGGAACTGATGTTGAATTTATAAACGCAAGGGCCGAGATCAAAAAGAGATGGGTAGCAAAGTATAGTTAATGATGCCTATTCGTCTGTATTATTTAATAAACTCGCAGGCGGGTATCCATAATGCTTTTTAAAGGCAAACGAAAAATGCGACAGGTCTTCAAAACCGGCTTCAAGGTATACATCTGCAGGCCGGTTTTTCTTTTCCGTTATCAGGTAATGCGCCAGTTCCAGTCTTTTTTGCAACAACCATTTTTGCGGTGGAATGCTATAAGTTTTTTTGAAATCGCGGTGAAAGGTAGACAGGCTGCGGCCGGTGAGGTAACCAAATTTTTCAAGGGGCATGTTGAACATAAAGTTCTTTTCCATAAAATCGGCGAGGTCTAATTTACCGGGATCGCTGAAGTTGGTAAGCATGCCGTCGATGGAAGGATCGATAACCCGGAGTATACTGATGGCTTCACTGATCTTGAGGTTGGCTATGTTCCCGGGAAATGCTTCCTGCATGTCGAAATAAGGGATCAATGAAGCGAGGCAGCTTTCCAGCAAAGGGTGATCGTTAAAAACGCGGATCTTTTGTGGTTGGTATTCTGCGGGCTTCATCTCCTGGTTTGCATAATAAGTTCTAAGCCGTTCTACCGACAGGTGCATGACCACTGTTTTGTGCGGCAAGCCGTCTTTTGGATAGTTTATTATAGTGGCCAGTTGATTGCGCGGAATTAAAAATATATCGCCTGCTTTGAATACGTAATGGGCATCTGACTGAATAATTTTTGTTTCTCCTGAGATAAACCATACCAGCATATGGTGTTCGAACAGCACTTCTGTTTTAAACAGCCTGTCTGCATAGCAGGAAAGCTTGATGTCAGGAGTAATATATTGGGCCTGGTATTCCATCTGAGATTTATATTACAAAATAAAGCCGTTCCGGTTAAACGGGCCGGCTTTATTTCAGGTTGATATTAATTAACCGGGAATGTTACACCGGTCATTTCCTCACTCAGTTTCCATAAGCATTGGGCGTTTTTCCCATCAACGGAATATGGTTTTACGCCACGCAAGGTAGCCGGCTCATCATAGCGATGTTCTATATTTCCCAGGTCCAGGTCGGCAATGTCGCAATCTTCGCAATAGACGCCTCCAATATTATTGAGCAGGGGACTGGTGGCGCACCATACGGTGGTAGCTGCGCCCTGGGGCGTGGTTTTTAGTTTGCGGGCCACTTCCGGTTTTATTATACCATCCTGGTCGTGGGTGCCCATTTGTTTGAACAGTTCCATAGGCGC
>NZ_JBJMLX010000515.1:0-15274 GCF_045805085.1 Niastella sp. | reverse complement strand
TTGAAAAATACGACTGCGATTTATCTGTTCCGGAAGAAACACTCAGCGAATGCTCCTGCACAAAATTGTTCCGGAACAACACATCGAACCAATCGGTATTGGCCATCGCATAACGGGTTAAAAAAGCCTTGCGTGCTTCAGCCGTATTTTCCAACGGAAAGTTTCCATTAGTACCGTTCATCAGGTCGTATAGCTTACCGTATACGCCGTTGTCGGCTCCATCGAGTATATTTGGACTAAGTATCCCTTTTCGTTCCAGCTCGGCCAGCACCGACATTTGCTCCGCAGAGTTCATGATGTTGAAATCGTTGTAAACCGGTTTCAACTGGGTGCTGTAATTACCGGTATAATTAACCGATAAGCGGCCGGCCTTGCCTCTTTTGGTTGTGATCACCACTACCCCATTCATGGCCCGGGCGCCATACAGCGCCGTTGCCGATGCATCTTTTAAAATATCAAAGGTCTCAATGTCGTTGGCATTTAATCCTGCTACTGCCGATCCTAACAAGGTGGTTGGGTCACCGCTCGACAGCTGGTCGTTGGAGATGTTTACGATGTCTTCCAACACAACACCATCTACCACCCACAATGGTTTGTTATCGCCATTTATAGAGGTAGCTCCGCGCACCCGTATTTTGGGTGCGGTGCCAAATGTGCCCGAAACGTTTTGAATGCTCACACCGGCGGCCCGGCCTTCGAGCATGCGGCTAACATCGGCCACGCCCTGCAGCTTGATCTCATCGGCCTTCAGGCGCGCGGCGGCGCCGGCAAACTTGTTCTTATCGATATTCTGAAAACCGGTAACGATCACTTCACTCAGCACGTGCTCTTCTTCATTGATTAGTTCAACCGGTAAGAAAGATTGTCCTTTATATATTACTATCCGGGATGATTTTCCCACGTACGAAAACCGGATGCTGTCACCCGGTTGCGCATTGATCGTAAACTCGCCCCTGCCATTGGTGAACACGCCTTTGTGGTCATCGAGGTTCTCCACGGACACATTCCCCAGTGGTGCATCCTCCTCTTTGCCGGTTACTTTTCCTTTTAATTTATAAGCGGGTAATGTATCTGTTGCCGGACTAATAGTGGGTGGCGTTACAACGGCTTTGGTATCTTTCTTTTTATCGATCGCCCTGATAATGATGATGAAATTCTCAGCGATCTTATACCCAAGCGAACGGCCGCGTAACAGGCTACGCATTACATCATCCAACCCGGTTTCTATAAAGTTTACGTTTATCTTTTCCTTATCATCAAAAAGGTCGTTGCTATAGAAAACGACAAACCCGGTTTGCCGGCGGATCTCATTGAACACCTTGCTTAACTCAGTGCGTTTAGCCTGTAGTGTTACTTTGAACTCCTGTTTTGGTACAGCCAGTAGGGATAAGGGTAATGTTGATAGGATAACCACAATGGTAATGGATAGCCAAAACAATTTCATTACCCGGATATTGCGGGAACAACGTCCGGAGGGTAATCTCATAATACAATTAGTTTTTGAAAACGGTTATACTATTTAGACAAGCATTCTTTTAATTCGGGTGACAGCAGGTTAACTAATTTTTATTTCTTCTATACATGAGGGGAATTGCTGAAATAATTAGCAGCGGTTTACGGTTTGGGGTAACCGGGGAAGGTGGAGCATTCATGGCAGAAGGCAGACGGCAGAAGGCAGAAATGCTTTTGCTTTCGGCTTTCGCCATTGGGCATTAGTCTTTTACAGAAGGGTTTTCCTGTCTGCCGTCTGCCTTCTGCCGTTTGCCTTAAAAGCTACTTACGAAAAATAAAAACCTTACTTCCCTTGATTTCATACCTAATATCTCCAGAGGAGGCTAACATGCCAAAAAAGTGGCTCAGGGGTTTATTGCGATCAAGGGCGCCGGTGAAGTGGATACCGGCCAGGGAGGGATCTTTTAATTCTATATCTATATCGAGCCATCTTTCAGCCACAACGGAGATTTGTTGCAGCTTTTCATTGGTAAAAAAGTAAACGCCCTGCATCCATCCCAGTACAGCTGTTTCATCGTATGGTGCTTTGCGTAAGGGACTGTTGCGGTTGGCTGCAACCACCCCTTCACCGGGTAATAATATTATCCGTTCACCTCTCGCATTCTCTACCGATACCGATCCGGTGACCAGCGAAATGTACGTGGATTCTTTATCATACGACTTAATATTGAATTCTGTACCCAATGCGGTTACGGTGATCCCATTCACCTGTACGGTAAATGGCTGACGGGCCTGGTGCGCTACTTTAAAATAGGCTTCGCCTTTTAATTCCAGGTTGCGTACAGGTTCGGTAAATAATAACGGGAATTGTAAGGTAGAGATCGAATTCATCCAAACCTTACTGCCATCAGACATTTGAAAAGTATATCTTTTACCGGCAGGCACCATTACGGTATTCAAAGCACTGGGAGCGATGTTGGCCTTGCGTACTTCGCTCATCCATCCGGCTAAAGAATCCTGCGGAGAAGTATGAACAATATTTCCATTTGCCAGTTTGATCTGTATACCTTTGGAAATAGTCATTTTGCTGCGGTTGCTGTCGATCAGCAAAAACAGCGAAACTATAATAATACCTGCTACAGCAGCAGCAATACCATACCGCCACCAATGCGTATTGTTGTTACGTATGGGAATAGCTACCGTATCTGTAACCGGTTCAGTTACAGGTTGAGGAATATTTATTTTTTGTTGTAACGCCTCCCAGGCATTTTCCATATTAAATGATTGATCGAAACTCACAGCCTTGCGCATGGCATATACCTGTTGCATCTGTTGCCATAACTGTTCAACATCCTGGTGCTGTGCGATCAGCTCTTCCAGCCTTAAATCATCCTCCTCACCAATTTGGCCCGTCAGCTTATCTATTATGAGTTGCTCGACATCATTCATATCAATATAATTGTTCATGGCAAGTATGCTAAATAAAACATCAGGGGGTGTTAAATATATTAAGACAATAAAATATACAAAACAGGTGACAAACCGGTAAAATAATAATAGTCGCGCAGACTTTCCCGAAGTTTTGCAAATGCCCGTCGCAGCTGCGTTTTAACCGTATTCACGGTTACACCGGCAATAGCAGCTGCCTCCTGGTACTTTTTGCCTTCCACGCAAACCAGCTCAAAAATACGTTTGCATTGCTCAGGCAACTGAGCAATAACACTTTGTACCATTTGAGCGGTTTCCTGGATCTCCATTACGTGGGTATTTTCAATGATGTCAATACGCTCCTGGTAAGTCTTTTCTTTTCGGTTAACCCTGCTCTTATGCTTCAGCAAATTTAAAGCAGCATGTTTCACCATGGTGGTAAGGTAAGAACCCAGCGATTGTTGTACAATCTCAAATTTTCGTTCCTGCCAGAATTTTACAAAAACGTCCTGTACCAGGTCTTCAGCTTCACCCTGATCCTGTAATAACAGGTATGCCTGTATGCACAGCGTTTTGTAATACCGTTGGAATAACGCTTTAAACCCTTGCGGGTCAGAGGTTTTGAGCATTTGCAGTAGGATATGGTCTGTTTCAGCACCCATTCGTTTAAGGTTTATGCCATTAATAGTTAAGTTTTATATACCAGTCTTTCAACCAGGTACATAAACATATAGCAGCAGCAATGAAGCATACTGTAACATGACGGGCGCGGAAATGAGTTGTTATGATTTGTACATTCCGTTTTATAATGACAAGCAATACAGAAGATCTTAAACAGGTACGGGTTGATCTATTATAGTACACTTCCGTGGCAGCCTTTTGGGCTTTTTCGTTAGGGTCTTCGCGTTGTACAGGATTATTTTAACAGCAGATCGAATACCTAATGTAGTGAAAAAGTTTTGAAACTTACAAACGTTTAATCTAAAAAGTTAGGAAAGAAATCTATTTTCTATAATAGTATCTATTAAGGTATAGTTTTATATTTATTGAATCACAGTTCGTTAGTTTGTTAGTTTTTTAGTTTGTCAGTTAAAACCCGGGAACTAACAAACTAAAGAACTCAATAACTTTCTCTTCCGCAATAAACAGCAACGAAATAAATAAAGAGGGGGATCGAGAATAGATTGGAAGTAATTAATTTTTCCCGTAATAACCTGATAGCGCTTATACGGCGTTGCGTAATCATCACCACGGTAAGCCCCGATTCTTCCGCCGCTTCCTGGGTGGACAGGCGATCGTAAAACAACAACCGGAAAACAATTTGCTCGGGGGCCGGCAATTCCGGCACGAGTTCGTGCATTTGGTGTAATAGATCTTCCCGGATGGCAGCCACCTCACAACGGGCAGCCGCTATCAACGCCTCATCGTACCAGGCAGCGTTGCCACCCGGTTCATTTTCCTTTTCGGCCCTGATATAGACCAAACAGCTATTCCGTACCGTTATATACAGGAAGGCTTTAATATCGGTGAGTGTATTGAACCTGTCCCGCATCCCGAGCAACCTGATGAATGTTTCCTGAACAATATGATGCGCTTCTTCTTTATTAATAATTAACTGACAGGCAAAATCGAGCAGGGCCGCATAATGTTCCTCATACAATTCTTTCACTATTATATAGTGGCCAGCCTTAAATTCAGTGATGCTATCTCGGTTCCGGGGTGTCAGGGTCATGGGTATTTTTAAAAATTGTCTGAACTGGGATTGTTTGGGATGGTTGGGATGACTGGGATAGGGTTGCCTGTTTACCAGGCCTCGCGCAACAATTTGCTCTTTGTCTCGAACGCCAAAGCTTTAAAGGAAGCAGGCTTCGCCCGTAGAAACTTTAACGGAAGCGGGCTTTGCCCGCCGAAGCCTTGGCGTAGGCGGGTCAGTAAATATAGTAAATTGGAAAATTCTTCGTGGCAATCTTTTTTAAAATTCGTAAATTTCTTTATTAACATTGGAAGGGCAGCAAGCAGAGAAAGGTTCTTAACTTATTGGGTTCTGAAGTTTTTGAGTTCTAAAGTATTGAGTTCATCCGGCATAGCGCGAACCCATCTTTGCCCTCTGCCCTCTTGGCATTATAGTTGAAACATTCTCCTAAAATAATAACATATGTATACCGGATTAATTAAAGCTCCTGAAGAAGGGATTTGTCACCTGTTTTATTACTGTTGTATGAAAGATGGGAAATTTGATGAGGCTGAGTTGAACAACATATCCGACAAACTCGTTTCCATAGGCCTGCAAAAGAAACTTAACTTCAAGGACGAAATGCGCAAGTTCAAGTCGTACCAAAACAGCATTACCGATGAAGACATTTACCTGAAATACCTGATTAGCATCATTAAATCGGGTAACGACCTGGCCCTGCTTTCCTGGTGTATTGAGTTGTGCGCTGCCGATGGTAATATCAGCGGAGAAGAACAACAACTGCTTGCCCGCATTGGCAATCTGCTGAATATCGGCGATACGGAGCAGGACCTGATAGAGCGACTAATGATTCAGCGAAATAAGGTATTAATTGAAAAAGGATTTTGATCGTCAATGGTCACCTCACGAAATTTTTGATTTTCGAATTAGTTATAGCGTTAATGGCGAGGTATTCACCATTAACTATTGGCCATTAACCAAAAAAAGCCGGATGCCTATCCAGGCACCCGGCGTGCTACCACATCTCTATTCTTCCATGCGTTATTTTTGAATTGATTTCATTCGGCAACCATTTTGTTTTTTTATCTCACACCTATTCAACAACCCAAAATCTGCATTTTATAAATCCATTAACAACAAAATTATGCCAGTGCTTTATAGGTTCATATCGTATGTGTAACAGCATGATATGTAGTTAATTTTCCACGATTTCACTACCAGCCAACCCCATAATCTTCTCCATGATTACTTGACCCGCCCCACATGGTTCCATGCCTGCTATCGAAGTAAATAGCATTCACTGGCCCGCTTGTACGATCCTCATACATAAGCTTATAACCCATCTTTATCAGCTCGCGGCGTATCCAGTCGGGCGTGTTGCTGTTTACGAGTAATGAACCCGGTTTGGGTGTACGGTCTTCGCCACCTAATGACAGGTATAATTGATTGGTATTAACATTCGGCGCTTCCACTGCTTCCTGAACGGTCATACCAAACTCGGTAACATTTAAAAAGAACTGCAGCAGGTTCTGGTCCTGGGTATCGCCGCCCTGTACGGCAAAAGATAAATAAGGCTTGCCATCTTTCATGGCCAGTGTGGGGGTAAGCGTTACACGAGGGTGTTTACCTGGTTCCACCACATTAAAGGGATCCAGTACCGAATCCAACACAAAGCTTTGCATGCGCTGGCTCATGCCTACTCCGGTACGACCCGCTATGCAGGCAGGCAACCAGCCGCCGCTGGGTGTAACCGAAACAACCCAGCCTGCAGAATCAGCCGCTTCTACCGAAGTAGTACCCAGCCAGAGTTTCTCCATGTATTTTTCATCGGGCGGAGTATAAGCCAGCGGTTTGTTGCTGCGCCATTGTTGTAAATAACCAGTAAAGGGATTGGTTTTTCCTTCAAACGGATAAGGATCGCCAGGCAGGGCCGGCGACAGGTTTTTAGCCGGGTTGATCAATTTGGCCCGCTCCTTTGCGTATTCTTTCGACAACAATCCTTTCATCGGTTCTTCCGGTGCGAAATAAGGATCACCATAATAAAAATCGCGGTCGGCAAAAGCCAGTTGCATGGCCTGGGTTACGGTATGAATATAGCGGGCCGAATTATAACCCATGCTTTTCAGATCGAAATTCTCCAGTATGTTCAGCATCTGCAGCATGGCAGGCCCTTGCGTCCACTGTTTTAATTTATATACTTCTACACCTTTATAATTAACACTCATGGGTTCTTCAATCTGAACTTTCCATTTGGCCAGGTCTGCTTCAGTAATTAAACCACCCTGCTCCTGGCAGCCCCGTACAAATTCTTTGGCGATATCACCGGTGTAGAACCGGGCGTACGCCGCATAGATCGCCTCTTTGCGGCTTTTGCCTTTTTTCAATGCCTGCTGTTCCGACTCCACCATTTTACGCAAGGTCTCCAACAGATCGGTCTGTTTAAAAATTTCACCTGCTTCCGGCGCTTCGCGTTCCTGACCCGCATGCGGTAAAAAAACAGCTTTTGAATAAGGCCATTGTTTTATCCGTTCTTTTCCGCGCTCCATGCTATTGGCGGTTTGCGCTTCAATGGGATAACCGGCCGCCATTTGCATCGCGGGCGTCAATACCTCTTTCAGGCTCATGGTGCCATATTCGGCCAGCATGGTGCAAATACCACCGGGCGTACCGGGCGTTACCGCTGCCAACGGACCATACTCCGGCACATAATGTATGCCTTTGCTTTTAAAATATTCTGGCGTTGCCCCTGTGGGCGCCACACCCAGGGCATTGATGCCAATGACTTTTCCCGTATGCGGGTTATAAATGAGGGCCTGGGTTTCGCCACCCCAGCTCAGCACATCCCACATGGTGCAGGTGGCTGCGATCATGGCGCAGGCTGCATCCACGGCATTGCCGCCTTTTTGAAAGATGGCAGCGCCGGCGGTTGCCGCCAGTGGTTTGCCGGTTATGGCCAGCCAGTTTTTAGCGTGTAAGGGAGGTTTTTGTGTTTGCTGCGCCTGCAATGACAGAAGCCGGCACAAACAACAAGTGAGCACCATGAATTTTCTCATATGATGTGTTTGTTTTGATTTACTAAAGATAAGTCTGAACTGGGATAAGTGGGATGTTTGGGATGGCTGGGACGAGGCAGACTCCCAGCAAAACATCCCATTCATCCCATCCATCCCATCAATCCCAGTTCAGACAGTGTAGAATCAATTCCACACCATTTATTAAACAATGGATCAAACGGATTCTACATACAATTGATAACTATCTATTTAGAAAAGAAGCGCCCAAAATTCCGATGGTATAAGATTTCATTTGCTATGAACCATGAAATACCTCTTCTATTTTTTACTGGTTACCCTACCACTGGCTGGCTGTTTAAACAATGCCGAGGATAAAAAAAACGAGGAAAGTGAAGGCGGGCCCAATGCCCCAAAGAACATTTCCAGCCGCGACTATAGTATAACAAAAACCAACTCGTACTCCGACCTGTTTCTCGACAGCGCCTCCCTGGATGATTTTATTGCGCGTCATCATGTGGCCGACTCGGTGGCCAACCGTATGATTAGTTTTTACAACTCCCGTAATTACCAGTATGCCTGGTTCAATAGCGATGGATTTACCGAGGAAGCCCAGGCCTTCTGGAACCTGTTCGATCATTATCTCACCACCTCAGGCGACACCTCCCTGGTGAACAAAACCCTTGAAAAACAAATGAATCGCCTGGTGACTGATAGCTTTACTGTAAGCGCCAGCGACAAAACCATGCGTCAAACCGAACTGCGGCTTACCCACAGCCTGCTTAAATACGCCTCCCGGAATTTTGAGAAGGGATATGTAAAGCGGAAAGAGTTGGAACGGTTCGTGCCCGCTAAAAAGACCGATCCCATTCAACTGGCTGATTCCCTGCTTTCGAAAAAGCATAAAGACAATAAATATTTCGATGACATCAATGCCAGCTATAAGTTATTAAAGGGGCAGTTGCAGAAATATGTGGACCTGAACAAACGCGGCACCCTGCCTGCCATTCCCGAAGAGGCGCGATCATTGAAGAAAGGAAAATCATCGCCGCACGTTCCCGTGGTAAAACAGTACCTGCAAATGACCGGCGACCTGCCAGGCAATGATACCTCCAGGCTATTCAACGACACCCTGGCAGAAGCCATAACGCATATCCAGGAACGATTCGGCATGAAGGGCACCGGCACGCTGGGCAAGGAACTGATCGCTGAAATGAACGTACCCCTGCGTGACCGCATAGAACAGATCCTGATCAATATGGGCCGCATGCGCTGGATGCCTTCCCAACCCAATGGCACCCTCATTATCATAAATATTCCGGAATTTATTTTACACTTATTTGAAAATGGCAAAAAGGAATTCGATATGAATGTGGTGGTGGGCAAGGATGGGCACAGCACCACGCAGTTCACCGGCACTATTAACCAGATCGTTTTTGCCCCCTACTGGAATATTCCGCCGAAGATAGTGACCAATGAGATCTTACCCGAGATAGAAAAGAACAAACATTACCTGGAAGAGAACGAAATGGAGGACCAGGGCGATAAAGATGGCGATGGTGTCCCCGACATCAGGCAGCTGCCTGGAGATAAAAATGCATTGGGCAAGGTAAAGTTCCTGTTTCCCAACAGCTTTGATATTTACCTGCACGATACGCCGGCCAAGAGTTTATTCAACCAATCGAAACGCGCGTTCAGTCATGGTTGCATTCGCCTGGCCGATGCCCAGAAGATGGCCGAGTATCTTTTACGCAATGATCCTGACTGGGACGCCACTAAAATATCGGATGCCATGAATGGCAAAGAACCGAAAGTGGTAAAGATGAAAGACAAGGCAGAAGTATTTATCACTTACTATACCGCCTGGGTGGATGAGGAAGGGCGCTTAAACTTCAGGGAAGATGTGTATGGGCATGATAAGAAGGTAAAAAACATGTTGTTTCAATAAGTGGTGTTTGAGAGTAGTAATGTGACTGGCAGAGGGCAGAAAGCCAAAAGCATAAAGCCGAAAGAGGTAATCGATACACTATAAGGGGCAGAAAGTTCACTAGTAAGAAGTTTATTGATGAACTGACAAACTATGCAGCTTACTAACTGACTTCCTAAACCGTTTTATTACAAGTGAGTAATAAAGTATACAACAAACAAGGTGACATTATTACCGCTTATTGACGATCTAAAAAATAAAGTGCTGCGTAAAATGCAGGCGGGCTGCGGTGTGTAGCCGATAAAAAATAAATTAATTAGTGTTTTTTTATAATTGTAGCATGAGAATTGCTCATAACTTTGTGTTTCACTTGTTATATACTTTGGACTATGCGAATTGAAGTAAAGAAAAATATCCACTTCACCAAGTTGGTGAAAGTGAATGGACGGTTGAAGGAGTTTAATTTCAGGAAATTGGGCGGACCCAATGAAGGATTATTTACCGTGGATGTAAGCGATGACAGAGGTAACCGTATCCTGTTTCGCATGCAAAAGGAACAAGACATTTGGAAAATACAGCCACAGCAACTGCCAACCTGGGTGATGGATAAAGAGAACACTTTCCACGACCTGATAGAGGAAGAGTTGCGTAGTATGTAAGCCGCACCTGAATGCTGCTTTCCCCCTCAAAGCCTGGTCCCGCATAAGCCGGGAGCATCAGGCGTGTTATGTTAGCTAAGTATTTAGTTGATCGTTTTTATATGTATAACTGTAAGCCGGTTATACCAGGGGACTTTATTGGGTTGAAAGTTTTAAGTTCAAGTTTAAAGTTGAAGGTTCTTTGTTCCGATGGGCTTGGTTATTAAGTTATTAGATTCTGAGTTTGTTAGTTCCTGGTCCAGGTTCAGCGTTCAAGGTTTTGAATGCTCTGTTCCCAAGGGGTTGATTTTTAAGTTATTGAGTTTATTTTGCTTATTAGTTGTTAAGTTCCTGGGATGTTGAACGTTGTAAGCTCAAAGTTTTGGGTTGTTCGCCTCCGGCGGATGCAGCTTGCACATTCCATTTTCCGACAAATTCGAGCATGGGCTTATAACCTCAAAACTAAAGAACTAAAAAACTTAAACTTTGAACTTTAAACATAAAACTCCCTTGCCTTGGCTTTTCATCTCTGCTTTCTACCTTCTTCCGGCTGCCTCTTTGCCTTTCCCTCCTGCCCACGGCCTTTCCCAGTTTTGCGTTTTCATTGCATTTGGCCAAACTTTTCCACACTTTTATTTACTAAATCATTGATGTTCAATAAGACATGACCGGGGCATTCTTTTTAAATGTATATACGAAACATTAAACTATGAAACCGGCACATACAAATAGCAATAGTAGTAGTAATGACATATATAGGAATTCAGAAAACATAGCATTGATCACCTTTGTGGTGTTTTTGATTACCACTTTTGTGGCTGCCTGTATTTATATTGGTATTGACGGCTTCTTAAGTAAATAAATGATTACAATTTTACTCTGTCTTCGCAGTACACATACATATATGAAAAGCTGGCTCTACAATAATCCTGAGTCGGCTTTTTTTGTTGACGGAATGAACCTCATGGCAAAAAATTAAGAAAGGCTGCCTCTTAGTGCTGAGACAGCCTTCTTACATGTTGGTCGTTAAAGCGTTTATTGTAAAGAATACAATTAAACATTTGGGCGTAGCAAGCCGGGTAGCCGACTCTCTGCCGGCTACTACGCCCGAGGTAAGGAGTATGGATTAAACAAAAGACTTTACCCGGTATTCATATAATACCGTTATGGCAATAAATAATTTGACTGACATTCTAAAGGGGATATTCAAAATAGGCGTGACTACAGAAGATACTATCCGGTGAATAGTTCTTCCTTAAAGAAGATTGTTCTTCATATACAATTGATCTGCTACAGAAAAAATAAAGAACGGATGGAAAATGGTACAAAAGGAATTACATCCGCTACAATCAGAATAGTTGCCTCACCAATCTTCTTCATAGGTAACAAATAGTCGACCACTATATAACAAAATGCTTGCCACTTGTTAATTAATAGCCAAACAACTATACGGGATAATCAAGCTTTTGGTTTAGATAGTAATTCTACGATATAATTTAGCTGTTAACTCAATAACTTAACCACATCTACCGCAGATTGTAAAGCCGCTTCAACAGTACCTCCGTTTATTCCATCATACAACCCTTCGCCTGCGAAATACAAAGTATCCTGAACAGGTTTGTTTAATAAGGCGCGTGCATCGGTAGTAAACAATTTATTATAACTATACGCGCCCAAACTAGCCGGGTTGTTTTGCCACTTTGCAATGTGTGATGCTGTTACCAATGATCCTATTTCATTAACCGGCATTGAAAAGATATTCGCCAGGGATTGCAGGGCGTCTTGCAGAACAGTATTGTTATCTGCATTTGTGTATCGGGCAGTTTTTGGTCCGCCAAGCCAGCCGGTGAGAACGGCGTCGGTATCGGGCAAATGCGTCCACCAGGTTGGGATGGCCTCTTCGCTTAAAATAAAACCGATATCTTTTTATATCGCAACCAGAAACGTTCTGAAAATTGAAGGATCACTTTTACCACCGATCCGAATCCGATTTGCTGTACCGCCTGGGTTTGCGCGCTGATGGCCGGGTCAAAAGAAATGGCCGTACTGTGTTTCGGCGTAGCCTGCAATACGCCCAATGGCAACGTGATGATGATCTTTTGTGCGGTGAATACTTGTCCATCGGCAGTTGCCACTTCCACCTGCCCGGGTTGCCAGCGAATGGTTTTTACCGTGCAGGAAGTATGAACGCTACAGCCATCCGCCATACTTGCTTTTTGCAAATATTCCATCAGCGGTGAATAGCCACCGGGGATCCGGTATTGCTCTTCTTCCTCATGGCTCCATTCATCGCGCAGCCCAAATACACTTACCTCAGCAGGCTCGGCCACATCGAACCCCTCGGCAAAGCGTTGTGCCGATTGGCGCAATAGTGCATACTTTTCATCGCTGAAATATTGTTGCAGGAAATCGGCCAGGGTCAGATCGTTTTTTAAGTCTGCCATCCGGTCCATCAATTCATCCCAACCGGCAATAAATTCGTCCTGGGTCGACCATTCACCATGTTGAACCCGCACCATATTGCCGCTTACCGGCTGGTATGGTACCCCCGCTTCTTTCAACAGCTCCATGGTCAGCGGCAGTTTGCCATGCAAAAACTCCGCGCCTTCTTCAATGGGTTTTAAAAAACCGGGCGGTTGAATGGTATGTATCCGGCCGCCAATGCGATCATTCGATTCCAGCAACCTTACAGCATGGCCAGCTGCTGATAGTTTTCGGGCAGCCATTAATCCGGTAGCCCCTGCTCCTACTATAATTACTTCTTGCATAAATTAGACTTATGTGATTTAAATGTCCCGCCTGCCTACTGCCTACCTCAAAACAGGCTGTAGTACTTCCAACGAACCATCGATCTTTTCCGTGATCGTAAGCCCTAAAATACGAGCTACCAACGGATACACATGCACGTTCTCAAAAGCCGGGATCTGCAATTTACTTTTAAACGCCGGTCCCCAGGCATAAAACGTGGCCTGCATTTCGGGGAGGGCATTATCGAACCCATGCTTTCCTATCAGGCTTTTCCTGTGCCGGAAATTGAATGATTTGGGGGCGTGGGGCACCAGGATCATATCGCCGATGCGTTGGTAATAATCGTCTTTGGCGCCATAATGCCAGCGGGCCGGAATGTCATTCGCCAGGTACACATCATAATCAACCGCCTGTTGTTTCAAAGCGGAATAAGCAGGCTGTACGTCTTTGGTTTCATTGGCATACAAATGTACCAACACATCCCCATCTGGTATTTTGAACCTGGTAGTATCGATGGCCGAAGGCATGGACAGCTGATGTACCGTGTCTGCCGTGATCATGCCATGGTCGCTGAGTAAAATATAATTAAGGGGAAGTTTTAGCGAGTCGGTCATCCGCACCATTTTATCAACGCATTCATCAATAAAATGCACCGCTGCTTCCGCCTGGTTCGATTCGGGGCCATACATATGTTCTTCATGATCTACCTGCGGCATATAAAAGGTGATTAGGTGCGGCCGCTTGTCTTCGGGCAGGGTCAACCAGTTTTTTACTGCCTGAATGCGGGTATCCATTTCAATAGAATCGCTAAAGCGATAATAATAAGTAGGTCGAACACCTTTTACCGCCGATTCAGAACCTACCCAATAAAAACTGGCCGTAACCATTTGCTGTTGTTCGGCCAGCACCCATAAAGGCGTACCGCCATACCAGCTGCTGTCTTCCACCGCCTTGCGGTTTCCGAGGCGATAGGTCTCGTTTCTTTTTTTATCGTAAAAAGCATTATCAACCAGTCCGTGATGCGCAGGATACAAACCGGTTACCAGTGTATAGTGATTGGGAAACGTCAACGAGGGATACGATGGGATCATGGCTTTGGCCGCTACCCCATTGCCGCGCAGTTGCTGCAAATGGGTGGCGTGGAATTTATCAACCAGGTCGTACCGCAACCCATCTACTGATATAAGTATTACATACGGCTTTTGCTGCTGTTGCTTACTGTTACTGCGGCCGGGTACTATATGCTGGGTAATATCTGCCTGGGCCATCAGCCAGGCTGGGAAGAACAAAATGATAAGGGCAGTAATGACTCGCATGTGGTTTTGTTTGTTTGCAAAAGTAACTATGTTACAGCTACTATGTATTAAGGCATTTTGAAATCAACGGGAACATGACTACAGCATTTTTTTATATATTAGCACCAACATGATCTCCTTTACCACCACATTATTACAATTTGCCGACCAGGGTGAAAAAACAGGCTGGACCTACATTGAAATTCCGGCTGACCTGGCTGAGAAATTAAAACCCGGTAATAAGAAGTCGTTTCGCGTTAAAGGTAAACTGGACAATTTCTCCATAAAAAGTGTAGCCCTCATACCTATGGGCGGTGGCCGGTTTATTCTGGCTGTAAATGCCAACATGCGAAAAGGCATTGGAAAACGTAAAGGTGCAATGGTAAAAGTACAGTTACAGGAAGATAAAACCGAAAAACCAACTGATGCCGACCTGCTGGCCTGTTTACAGGACGATCCTGAAGCAAAAGCCGGTTGGGATAAATTAACCAAAGGCCATCAACGCTACTTCAGCACCTGGATAGAAAGCGCCAAAACCGAAGCCACCAAAACCAAACGCCTCACTATGTCCATGAAAGCGCTGGCAAAGGGCTGGGGTTATCCTGAAATGATGAGGGCCGCCAAGGCGGAAAAAGACGGATTATAAAAGCCGCTTACCCAAACGCATTAATGTTTACTGCTTCAAAACGAACGTACTAAGCGATTAAGCAAGCTAAATTATTGTAACATATTTCAACCCGGATATACTGCCGGGTAAAATTCTGCGTTATATCATTATATCGGAATAAGTACTATTTCGATGGAATTTGTATGTAAACTATTATTAATAAACCGATCTTTTTATAATAAAAAAACCTTTTCACTGTATTTAAATTAGTTAATTTACTAATTTGCCGCAGCATACTAATACCCTATGATGTATATAATTCTACTTACTTTCATTTGTACAATAACCATATCCTATGTACAGGGTCTACTGTTACATGATATGGTCAGACAATGGAAGCCGGAAAAACCAACAGCAAGCCTGTTACGTGCTCCGGGTAGCATTAATCTCCTTGCAGTATTTAATTACTCTCCCT
>NZ_JBJMLX010000514.1:0-15322 GCF_045805085.1 Niastella sp. | reverse complement strand
TTCATTGGCGACTACAAGCCGGTTAAAGATTCGGCCGACCAGGTTTTCAAGGATTTCAGTGCTATTGAAAAGGATGTAAAAAAGGGTTTGCAGTTTGTAAAATATTATTTCCCCGCTTATAAAACGCCCTCGCAAATCATCACTTACATTGGCCCTATGGAAGGCTACAGCGATGTGATCACCCGCGATGCGCTGGCTGTAGGGTTGCAGCTGCACATGGGCAATAACTACTCATTATACAAAAGCAATATGGGCCAGGAAGTTTTTCCCGGCTATATCTCCCGCCGTTTCACCCCCGATTATATTGTGGTGAACTGTATGAAGAATATCATCAATGACATTTCGCCTGAAAAAAGCGGCAGCATGCCCCTGGTAGAACAAATGGTTGAAAAGGGAAAACGGTTATATGTGCTGGATAAGATATTGCCCTATACAGCCGATACACTTAAAAGCGGTTATACCGCCCCACAGCTGGCCGGATGCTATAAGAATGAAGGACTTATCTGGAATCACTTTCTCAGCCATAACCTGTTGTTCACCATTGAACCGGCTGATATAAGACCGTATATGGAGGAAGCGCCCAACACCCCTGAGATCACCGATCAGGCACCCGGGGCTATCGGTATTTTCGTTGGCTGGCAGATTGTAAAAAAATATATGACCAAACACAGCGACCTCTCGTTAAATGAGCTGCTGAATACCGATGCGAAGAAGATCTTTGAAGAGAGTAAGTATCGACCTAATTAGGACATCGGCTATGGGCAGTAAATGAGTGGTGAGTTGTTGGTGGCGAGTAAACCTTTTAACCTCCTTCACCCTAAACTTGTCAACTCGTCAACTGATCAACTGGTCAACTTTTTCTTCCCTATCCTCTCCCTCAACATCTCTCTAACCGCCTGCAAGTCAGTAATATCCTTAAACGCATCCTTGGGCACCAGGAAAAAAGAGCGGGCATCGAAATAGAGGTGAAAAAAATAAGGGCTTTCTATAAAATAGCTGAATTTATTCCATTCCCAGCCTTTGGAACCCTTAGCGGTTTCCAACATTATGCCCTCGCCTTCAAAATGCATGGCAAAATGGTCTTTGAACGTGAGCGACCGCTTATAAATACTGCTGGGTAACAAGCGCCAGATAACCAGCATCAGCATGAACCACAGAAAGGAAAATATTAAAAACGAAACAGGCTGTATTTTCTTCAGCGCAAACAATACCGCCGAAGCAATGGTAAATACATTGATCAATATCAGCAGGATCTTGATTTCAGGACGCATTAAAAAGTGATAACGCAAGGCTTGAATTACCTGCTTCTTATCATAACCAAATTGAACTGTCATTCAGCTTTCCCCCAATTAAGGCCGTAAAAGTAAGAATTCCGGCAATAGACAGGAATAAAACAGGGTTCAAATTAATGAACCCTGTCCAGCAGTGCACATGAAACTATCCCGCCTAAGCGGGAATGTCCTGTTTTCAGGGCAAAATTGTTCTTAATGGCTACACTTGAGGTTTAGTAATTCGGTCGAATAATATAGTGCAGAGGGCAAAATTGTTTCGTTTTGCAAACGTACTATGGAAAATGCCGAATGGCAATACCACTTTGTGGTGAGGTCACAATTGGTGGAAATTTATTAAAACACTGAATATCAATGATTTTATCACAAAAGGAGTGCAATGTATGAACTGAGGTGATCGGGTATTTTTGACTGGGAAAGTGGGATTTGTAGGATAGATGGGGATGTTGGATTGGGAATGAGGCATAGCTTACCGTACCATTTTGCCACATTTGGCTTTGCCATTGGCTGCTTCATATGGAGTAATATACCGGCTGCAGGAGGCCAGGAAGGCAATGCAAATCATTATGAGTAACAGGATTTTCAATTTCATGTAAAGTAGTGGGTTCAGTAGTTAAAGATACGCAATGGTTCTTCGTATTAGCATTTATAAATATGTTAAAGAAAGGAATTGCAAGGGTGAAAATACAAAAACCGGGAAAGAAATGGTCGTTGCAGCAATTACTTCGTAACAAAAGAAAAATCCGCCCATAAACATGAGCGGATTGAAGTTTATAAAATATAACCGTCCAAAAAATCACATTAAGGTTCCCGACTTCAGTCGGGAGGCACGGATAATGGAGCGGGTCTTAACAATCAAGGTCTATCAGCTGCAACCCATGCTATTACCGCAATTAAGGCATTTATAGCAGGTACCGCTACGGATGGTTATATGTCCGCAGGTATTACAGGCCGGCGCATCACTTTGCATGCTTTTAGCTGCTGCATTAATGGCGTCTATACCTGCTTCTGCTCTTTTAACAGTGGCTTTTACGGGTTTTAAAGTTTCTGCTTCTGGTGCTTTTGTATGTTTACCAGGCACTACCCGTACATCACTCAATGGGGGAGTGCTTTTGTTGTACTCCAGCGATGTGGGAATTTCATCCCATTCATCCACTCCGGTATTCATTACTTCTGGTTTGTCGAGCACATGTACCAGGTCGGTTCTACCCAGGTATTCATACGCCAGAGCACGGAAAATAAAGTCTACAATTGAAGTGGTGCTCTTGATGTTGGGGTGATCAACCATTCCTGCAGGTTCAAAACGCGTGAACACAAATTTCTCAACAAATTCTTCCAGTGGCACGCCGTATTGCAGGCCAATGGAAATAGCAATGGCAAAACAGTTCAGCATACTACGCATGGTAGCGCCTTCTTTTGCCATGTCGATGAAGATCTCACCTACCGTTCCATCACCATATTCTCCGGTGCGTAAGAACAAGGCCTGTCCATTGATCTTGGCTTTTTGTGTAAAGCCGCGGCGTTTGGCCGGTAAGGTTCTGCGTTCAACAATACGCGCCAGTTCCCTTTTCAATTTGGTATCGGGTGATGCCTGAACACGTTTTTGAACTTCATCCAGCAACTCAGCGATGGTGAGTTTGCCCAGGTCAACAATGTTTGATTCCTGTGGTTCAGTGGCGGCAGTGGTTTCACTGGTCACTTCTTCTGTTTTTTTCTTCTTATCACTCTTATTGCTCAGCGGCTGACTAAGCTTGGAACCATCGCGGTACAACGCGCAGGCTTTTAAGCCCAGTTTCCAGCTCATCATATACGCATCGGCGATTTCTTCTACTGTTGCCTCATTAGGCAGGTTAATGGTTTTTGAAATAGCACCACTCAGGAAAGGTTGTGCGGCGGCCATCATCCGAATATGGCCATGGGCATGAATGTAACGTTCTCCCTTTTTACCGCACTTGTTGGCACAGTCAAAAACGGGCAGGTGTTCGGCCTTCAGGAAAGGCGCTCCTTCAATGGTCATGGTACCGCAGATGTAATCATTGGCGGCTTCCACTTCTTCTTCTGTAAAGCCTAAAGCGTCCAACAGGCTCCATTCGAAGTTAAAGTACTGCTCAGGTTTGAATCCCAGGCGTTGCAGGCATTCTTCGCCGAGCGTGTAAACATTGAATACAAATCCGATTTCAAAGGCGGATGCTACTGCTGCATCTAATTTTTTTATCTCTTCGGCTATAAATCCTTTCTCGCTTAATGTCTGGTGATTGATATGCGGCGCGCCAACAAAAGTGCCGGCCCCTACTGCATATTTTACAATGGACTCAATTTCGCGGGTTTGATAACCCAGGTTCTTCAACGCAGTGGGTACACTCTGGTTGATGATCTTGAAGTAACCACCACCACTGAGTTTTTTAAATTTAACCAGTGCAAAATCGGGTTCCACACCAGTGGTATCGCAATCCATTACTAGGCCAATGGTGCCGGTAGGCGCAATTACAGTAACCTGTGCATTGCGATAACCATATTTCTCGCCTAACTGTACCGCTTCGTCCCATGCTTTGGTAGCAGCTTTCAGCAGGTAATCAGGACAATATTTTGCTTTTATACCCTGGGGCTTTATGTGCAGTTTTTCATAATCGTCTGCATCATAAGCGGCCAGGCGGTGGTTGCGCATTACCCGCAACATATCTTCCCGGTTCTCTTCATAACGGCTGAAGGGTCCCAGGATGGAAGCCAGCTCGGCAGATGTTTTATAAGCAATACCGGTCATGATAGCGGTGAGGGCGCCGGCAATACCGCGGGCTTCTTCACTATCATAAGGGATCCCCATAACCATTAACATGGAGCCCAGGTTGGCATAACCCAAACCCAACGTGCGATAATCGTAGCTCAGTTGCGCTACTTCTTTTGAAGGGAACTGCGCCATCAACACAGATACTTCAAGTACTACTGTCCATAAACGGCAGATATACTCAAACCCTTCTACATCGAATGTATTGGTAGCCTCGTTATAAAAACGGCGCAGGTTGGCCGATGCCAGGTTACAGGCCGTATTATCGAGGAACATATATTCACTGCAAGGGTTGGACGCGTTGATGCGGCCGCCTTTTGGACTGGTATGCCACTCGTTGATAGTGGTGTCATATTGCGTACCGGGGTCGGCACAACGCCAGGCGGCATAAGAGATCTGGTTCCATACTTCTTTGGCCGGAATGCGTTTCATCACCCGTCCATCGGTTCTGGCCTTTAATTCCCAGTCTTCATTATTCTGCAGCTTTTCGAAAAACTCATTGGAAATACGGATGGAATTGTTGGAGTTTTGTCCGCTCACGGTCCTGTACGCTTCACCTTCATAATCGCTGGGATAACCGGCAGCGATCAGCGCGCCTACTTTCTTTTCTTCTTCTACTTTCCAGTTAATAAAGTCCATGATCTCTGGGTGATCCAGGTCGAGACAAACCATTTTGGCTGCACGACGGGTAGTACCACCGCTTTTGATGGCGCCGGCAGCGCGGTCACCGATCTTTAAAAAGCTCATTAAACCACTGGAGGTTCCTCCGCCGCTCAATTTCTCCCCTTCTCCCCTGATAGTAGAAAAGTTAGTTCCTACCCCACTGCCATATTTAAAAATGCGGGCTTCACGCATCCACAGGTCCATGATACCGCCGTCGTTAACCAGGTCATCCTCTACGCTTAAAATAAAGCAGGCGTGTGGCTGCGGGCGCTCATATGCTGAAGTTGATTTTTTCAATTGACCATCAACAGGGTCTACATAATAATGCCCCTGTGGTTTGCCCTTAATATTATAGCTTTCAAATAAACCGGTATTGAACCATTGCGGGCTGTTTGGTGTGCAGGATTGGTTCAGGATACAATGTACCAGCTCTTCATAAAAGATGGTGGCATCCTGCTCCGAAGCAAAATAACCATACTTTTCACCCCATGCCCGCCAGCAATTCGCCATGCGATGGGCTACCTGTTTTACCGAAGTTTCACGACCTAAAGATCCATCCTGTTGGGGAACGCCTGCCTTGCGGAAATACTTCTGGGCCAAAATATCTGTAGCAATCTGACTCCAGTGCTTGGGCACCTCCACATTATTCATTTCAAACACCACTTCACCACTCGGATTGCGGATAACCGACGTTCGGTAATCGTATTCAAACTGATCAAAAACAGACACTCCATCACGGGTGAAACGGCGATTGAACTGTAAGCCTTTCGATTGCTTTTTAATGGGCATTGGTTAGAAAGTTTTTAACATGAATAAATCAGGGTGTAGGGGTACAGGGTGAAGAACGAAAATATCTTTTGAAAGTCACATTTTCACGTCCTAGATATGCACAGCTGTGGAAAAAGGATGTGAAAAATACTAAGATGCAAGCTGGGTGTGACTTACTTGATTTTTGCACAGAATACGGTTCAATGTTGATTACTTTTTATAGGTTATTTATTAAAAAATCGTTATCTAATAAGGCTTCATAATGCCCGTTTTCACCACCCATTTCCCCATACAAACAATCATTAGGCAATTGTTTGTTTTCTTTGCCTCCATGTTCTTTTATAAACAATTAACCTGGGTGATGGTTGGAATGGTTGCTGGCCATCATGGTCGCTCGCAGCTGGCTTTATCAGGTTGGGCTACCACCAATAACCAGTTCCCGATCTCCCATAAAATAGTGTACCAGCTGGAAGCCAGTTTCAGAAGCGATACCAAAAGACAATACCTGCAAACATTTTTACTGCGAACCGGCGCCTTTGTGCAATTGAATAGCCAGTGGAGCGTGGGTGGCGGCTATTGCCTTACCGACAACCGCCGTACTGTAGGCGGCATAACAGGCTATGCCTCAGAACATCAGGCACTTGAGCAGGCCTGGTTTATTCACCCTGTTTATTTTGGCCATGGCTATAAAACCTTTATGCGGCAACGCCTACGCCTCGAAAACCGGTGGCTGCCCAACGTGGTAAAAGACAATGACGACCTAAAGAAAACAGGCACCTCCTTCACCAACCGGTTACGTTACCAGATCAGGGAGCAGATACCCCTGGTTCCGGTTATAAATGACTTTAACAAAGGCAGTTATCTATTGGTGCAGAACGAGTTCTTTTTCAATGTAAGTGGTCAGCAATATGTAAATGGTAAATGGTTCGATCAGAATCGCAGCCTTGTAGGCACCGGATACCGGTTCAATCGGCATATGGATCTGGAGTTATCGTATATGTTACGCCTTATCAAAGAGGCCACAAATGGGTGGTCGAACGAAAACCTGGTACAGGTAACTGCTTTAAGTAGATTGTAATAGGCTGAAAAACAATAAATGGTAAAAGTTTCGGCACGTTATCGCCCCTTTGAAAAACTTTTTGCATTTTTGTAGTCACCAATAGCCAAGCATGACGAATCGCATTTATCAATCTTTACTGCAACATAAGACGAACGGACAGAAGTCATTTGCAGTACTGATTGACCCAGACAAGGTTACAGTAGAAAAAATAGATGAATTGACTGCATTGGCCAGCGAAGCGCGGGCTGATTACTTGCTGGTGGGTGGAAGCCTGGTTGTCACCAACCGGCTCGATGAGGTAGTACAGCAAATAAAAAAGAATTGCGAGATCCCGGTAATCCTGTTCCCGGGCAGTCCATCGCAAATAACCCCCTATGCCGATGCACTGCTTTATTTATCCCTTATTTCGGGACGCAATGCTGAATTGCTGATCGGTCAGCATGTTATTTCAGCGCCGTTTGTAAAACAGAGCCGGTTGGAGATCATTTCAACTGGTTATATGGTTATTGACGGTGGCGCTCCAACCACCGTTTCTTATATCAGCAATGCGGCGCCCATTCCAGCCGATAAAAACGAAATTGCCATGTGCACTGCCATGGCCGGCGAAATGCTGGGCATGAAGCTGATCTATATGGATGCAGGCAGCGGCGCCAAACGCCCTATCACTGAAAGCATGATAGAGAAAGTGGCGCAGGTGATTGAAGTGCCGCTGGTTATTGGTGGCGGCATCCTGGACCCCGAAAAAGCCTACCGCAACTGCAAGGCCGGCGCAGATATGATCGTTATTGGCAATGCCATTGAAAAAGATGCTTCGCTGATAAAAGAAATGAGCGCTGCTATCCATTCGGTACCTACCCGCATAGCTTAGTCATTGAACTATTTGATGGTTTGATTGTCTTATAACAGAAAGGTGCTTAACAATTAATTTGGGAATTAGCTAAAATTTTACACCAAAAATCCCCATTGATTGTAAAAAGTTGTTTTTCTTTGCGGTGACAAAATCTATTGATTTAAAAGCATACCCGATTAAAATGCAAAAAAATCTCACCATAATACTCGCTGATGTAGTCGCGCAAGCCGTGATTACTATAGTGCGTGGGGTTTTTCCTGTACGTCTCAGTACAGTTTTTTTCTTCCAACCTATCCCCGTAAGGGTGCGACGTTGATACTCACTGAACCATACTGCATGTATTGTGGTATTTGGAATGATTGTCATTCCAGCAAGCCCTCGTCTCCGGCACGATGTTTTAAGCCGTTGCATTTTTCACATTTAGCCTTGTTTCAAAAATGGAAACTCAACATCAATTTCAGGTTATTGTAGCCAACGAATCACACCTCAGCTTTGCTCAGATCATATGCGATGAAATGGCCGCATCAGCCAAAGCCCGCGGAACCGGTATAGCCAAACGTTCGCCCGAATATATTCAACAGAAGATGCGTGAAGGGAAAGCGGTGATCGCTTTTAATGAGGATGGCATCTGGGCAGGCTTTTGTTACATCGAAACCTGGAGCCATGGCGAGTATGTTGCCAATTCAGGGCTGATCGTATCTCCCAGCTTCCGTAAAGGCGGTTTGGCAAAAGCTATTAAGAAAAAGATATTCGAGCTTAGCCGGCAAACCTACCCCGATTCAAAAATATTCGGTCTTACTACCGGACTGGCCGTTATGAAGATCAACAGCGATCTTGGGTACGAGCCTGTAACTTATTCAGAGCTTACACAGGATGAAGCATTCTGGGCTGGTTGCAAAAGCTGTGTGAACTACGATATTCTTATGAGCAAAGAACGCAAGAACTGTTTGTGCACCGCCATGCTGTACGATCCAAAAGATCACTACGAGCCGCAGGAAACAAAAGAGTTCTTCGAAGAGAAGAAGAGCGTATTTGAGCGGCTGTTACGAATAAAACAATGGAAATTGCTGAAGCCTTTTTTTAAGGACGATAAAGACAACAACACCCCTTCTGGCGGTGGGGCCGGCAAGACCAAATCTTTTTTTCACTACTTTTTTAATTTCTAAAAACAATTCTTGCGAAGATGGCAAAGAAAGTTGTTCTCGGTTTTAGCGGTGGTTTAGACACTACATTTTGTGTAAAATACCTGGGCGAAGACCAGGGCTACGAAGTGCACAGCATTATTGTAAATACCGGTGGTTTCAGCGAGGAGGAGTTGAAGAAGATTGAAGAGCACGCTTATAAACTGGGTGTAAAAACACATACAACAGTTAACGCCATACAAGGATACTACGATCGCATTATAAAATACCTCATTTACGGGAATGTGTTAAAGAACAACACGTATCCGTTAAGTGTGAGCGCCGAACGATTGAGCCAGGCCCTGCACATTGCAGAGCACGTAAAGAAATTAAATGCCGATGCTGTTGCGCATGGCAGTACTGGCGCTGGTAACGACCAGGTTCGCTTTGATATGGTGTTCCACATTTTGATCCCCGGTGTAGAGATCATTACCCCAATCCGCGACCTGAAACTGAGCCGCGAAGCAGAAATTGAATACCTGAAAGGCAAAGGCGTGGACATGAATTTCGCCAAAGCCGTTTACTCTATCAATAAAGGCCTGTGGGGAACCAGCGTAGGTGGTAAAGAAACGCTGTCTTCAAAAGGCATGCTGCCCGAAGAAGCCTGGCCTACCCAGGTTACCAAAACCGGTAGCGAAGAAGTAAAACTCCGTTTTGAAAAAGGCGAACTGAAAAAGATCAACGATAAAGCATTTGCGCATCCCAGCGAAGCCATTCAGTACCTGCAAACCATTGCCGGTGCGTATGGTGTTGGCCGCGATATTCACGTAGGCGATACCATCATTGGTATTAAAGGCAGAGTGGGTTTTGAAGCTGCCGCTCCCATGGTGATATTGAAAGCTCATCATGCATTGGAAAAGCACGTGCTTACCAAATGGCAGCTGAACTGGAAAGACCAGCTGGCCCAGTTCTACGGCAACTGGTTACACGAAGGACAGATCATGGACCCTGTAATGCGCGATATTGAAGCATACCTCGAAAATTCTCAGGCACACGTAACCGGCGATGTATTTGTTCACCTGCAGCCTTATCGCTTCCAGATCATCGGTATTGAATCAACCTATGACCTTATGAGCAGCAAGTTTGGCAAATATGGTGAAATGAATACCGGCTTTACTGGCGAAGACGTTCGTGGCTTCAGCAAAATATTTGGCAACCAGACTTCGATCTGGAATTCGGTTAAAGAGGACAATGAGAAGAAATAGTTGACGAGTTATGATTAAATGAATTTTATGAGTAAGAAAATAAAAGTAGGCGTAATAGGTGGTGCAGGTTATACGGGTGGTGAATTGCTCAGGTTACTGATCAATCATCCCCATGTGGAGATCGCCTTCATAAACAGTAAAAGCAATGCCGGTAATCCCATTTCCCAGGTACATGCTGACCTGATTGGAGAAACAGACCTTCAATTTTCTGATGATCTGTCGCCCTTACAGGATGGCAGCGTAGAGGTAATATTCCTGTGCGTAGGACATGGCGATGCCCGCAAGTTTTTAACGGAGTATAAAGTAAATGACAAGATCAGGATTATAGATCTTTCTCAGGATTTCAGACTTGCCCCGCAATCGGCAATCGGCAATCGGCAATTCGTTTACGGCCTGCCTGAGTTAAACAAAGATCAGATCAAAGGCGCACAGAACATTGCCAATCCTGGTTGTTTTGCTACCGGCATTCAATTAGGCTTGTTGCCATTGGCAAAAGCCGGTTTGCTGAAATCGGTTTATACCACTGGTATTACCGGTTCTACCGGGGCTGGACAGGGTTTATCGGCCACCTCGCATTTCAGCTGGCGCGCCAATAATATTCAGGCCTATAAAACTTTAACGCACCAGCATTTAAAGGAGATCACCCAGTCCATACAACAGCTGCAACCCTCCTTTGCGCCGGTAACTGCGGAAGGTTCTTCTGAAGCTTTGAGCTTTATTCCCTGGCGCGGTGATTTTACCCGGGGTATTTTCGTCAGCTCCCTGGTTGATTGCGACTGGAAACTGGAGCAGCTTATTGAACTGTATTGCGACTTCTATAAAGGTCAGCCTTTCACTGTGCTGAGCAAAAGCGAGGTCTTTTTAAAGCAGGTGGTGAATACCAATAAATGTGTTATTCAACTGGAGAAAGTAGGCAGCAAACTGGTGGTGCACAGTGCCATCGATAACCTTACCAAAGGCGCCTCCGGGCAGGCAGTACAGAATATGAACCTTATTTTCGGTTTAGATGAGACTGCTGGCCTGAAATTGAAAGCGAATTATTTTTAATCATAAGCGGAGTGGGCAACCACGATGTAAACATTTACAACCATGAAACTCTTTGACGTTTATCCGATCAACAACATCGTCATCGATAAGGCTAAAGGCTCTTACGTATGGGATGACAAAGGGGAACAATACCTTGACCTGTATGGCGGTCACGCGGTAATTAGTATTGGCCATACCCATCCGCATTATGTTGAACGATTGACCAACCAGTTAAATAAAGTAGGCTTCTATTCCAATTCGGTTAAAATGCCTTTGCAGGACGAACTGGCGGAAAAGCTGGGTAAATTATCCGGTAAACCCGATTACCAGTTATTCCTCATCAGCTCAGGCGCAGAAGCCAATGAAAATGCATTGAAGCTGGCCTCTTTTCACAATGGCCGCAAAAAAATAATTGCGTTTAAGAAATCTTTCCACGGACGTACCTCCCTGGCAGTTGCTGCCACTGACAACCCTGCTATTGTAGCACCGGTGAACCAAACATCGAACGTGATCTTTCTTCCCTTTAATGATGTAGCAGCGCTGGAAGCCTGCTTCAAAGAACAGGGCAATGAAATCTCTTCGGTGATCATCGAAGGCATACAGGGCGTGGGCGGCATCAATGTAGCCAGTGAGTCTTTTTTACAAGCCATCCGTCGCCTGTGCGACCAATATGGCGCCGTATACATTGCTGACAGCGTACAATGCGGGTATGGCAGAAGCGGTCAGTTCTTTTCACACGACTACGCCGGTGTAAATGCAGACATCTACACCATGGCTAAAGGCATGGGCAATGGATTCCCTGTTGCCGGTATCATCATTGCTCCGCATTTACAGGCCAGGCATGGTATGTTAGGCACCACTTTCGGTGGTAATCACCTGGCCTGCGCAGCTGCCCTGGCCGTTGTAGAAGTAATAGAAAAAGAGAACCTGTTACAAAACGCAGCCGAAGTAGGTCAGTACCTGATGGATGAATTGAAAAAGATACCCCAGCTGCAAAATGTACGGGGCCGCGGTTTAATGATCGGGTTTGATGTACCTGAGCAATTCAAAGACCTGCGCAAGAACTTACTGTGGAAACACAAGATCTTCACAGGCGAAGCAAAACCAAACGTGATAAGGTTATTGCCTTCCCTGGCCCTGCGTAAAAAAGATGCCGACCAGTTGCTGGAAGCCATCAAAGAAGAAATTGAGGTAAGCATTGAAGCATAATATAATTAGGTGGGTCACCCTTTTTGGGTGGCTCACCTTTAAAAAAGGGTGAGCCGCCCTTTGGAGGGCGACCCACCCTGACTTCTTTCATAAGTAACTTTATTATTCATTCTCCTTTCCGCTACAGGCATGAAAAATTTCACAAGTGTACACGATGTCCCGAGTATCGATGAGCTGGTAATTAAGGCGCTCTCCTACAAAACCACTCCCTTTCTTGACAAATCATTGGGAGCCGGTAAACGTATTGGTTTATTGTTCCTGAACCCCAGTATGCGTACCCGCCTTAGTACCCAGATCGCTGCTCAAAACCTGGGTATGGAACCCATCGTGTTCAATGTAGGACAGGAAGGCTGGGCACTGGAGTTTGAAGACGAGGCCATCATGAGCGGCAGCACCGTTGAGCACGTAAAAGATGCGGCGCCGATCATGGGTAACTATTTTGATATCCTGGCCATTCGCACCTTCCCTTCTTTAAAGAACCGGGAAGACGATTACAGCGAACTTTACATAAAACAATTCATAAAATACGCCGGCATTCCGGTGGTAAGTCTGGAAAGCGCTACCCTGCACCCGTTGCAAAGCCTGACAGATATTATTACCATTACCGAATGCTTGAAGAAGAAACCGCTGCCGGCAGGTAAAAAACCCAAGATCGTTCTTACCTGGGCGCCCCACGTAAAACCATTGCCGCAATGCGTGGCCAATAGCTTTTCCCAATGGGTGAATGCCTGGGGACAAGCCGATTTTGTAATCACTCACCCCGAGGATTATGAGCTGGACGAGCAATTCACCAAAGGCGCTACCATTACGCATAATCAGGACGAAGCCTTAAAAGACGCCGACTTTGTTTATGTGAAGAACTGGAGCACTTTTAAAGATTACGGAAAGATCTATACCAACGACCCCGAGTGGATGCTGACCAATAAAAAGCTGGCAGTTACCAACAATGCCAAGGTAATGCATTGCTTACCCGTTCGGCGTAATGTGGAGTTGAGCGATGAAATACTGGATGGGCTCAACAGCATTGTTACCCAGGAAGCCAGCAACCGCGTTTGGGCAGCACAGGCCGTACTCAGTGAAATACTCGAATCGTTAAAATAAACAAGCAGCCTGTGTCCACATTATATGTTGTTAAGATAGGCGGTAATATCATCGATGATGAAAAGAAATTATCTTCTTTTCTGAAAGATTTTGCAGCAGTAAAAGGCCAGAAGGTCCTGATCCATGGCGGTGGTAAACTCGCTACCAAACTAGCCGAACAAATGAACGTTCCGCAACAAATGATCGATGGCCGGCGCATTACCGATGCAGAGACCCTGAAGATAGTGACCATGGTTTACGCTGGTTATATCAATAAGAATGTGGTAGCGCAATTACAGGCCAATAACTGCAATGCTATTGGTTTAACCGGCGCCGACGGCAATGTTATTCTAGCCCATAAAAGAAATCACCCCACTATCGACTATGGTTTTGCCGGTGATGTAGATGCCATCAACACAACGTTGTTAAAAAGCATTCTCGACCAACAGATAGCGGTGGTAATGGCTCCCATTACCCACGACCAGAAAGGACAGTTGCTGAACACCAATGCCGATACCATTGCACAGGAAGTAGCCACTTCCCTGGGTGCCCTGTACGATGTGCAGCTGATCTATTCGTTCGAAAAAAGCGGGGTGCTGTTCGACGCCAATGACGACAGCACGGTAATAAACAGCATCAACCCAACCTATTACCAGCAATTAAAATCAGAACAAAAAATATTCGCCGGCATGATCCCCAAACTGGATAACGCTTTTGCCGCGCTGAACCGTGGAGTAAAGAAAGTGATCATAGGCAAAGCCGAACAGTTAACCGATCTCATCACCGGTAAGGCCGGAACAAGCATTGTACAATGAGTAATATCAATTTACATACACTGCAACAAAGCGCTATTGAATTGCTTAAGCAGTTGATCAGCACGCCTTCCTTCAGCAAAGAGGAAGATAAAACAGCTGACATCCTGAAATCATTCCTTGAAAAGCATGGCGTGCCGGTTAAAAACGTTCAGCACAACGTTTACGCCCGTAACGCGCATTACGATGACAGCAAGCCCACCATTTTATTAAACTCGCACCACGATACGGTAAAGCCGAATAAGAATTATACCCTCGATCCATTTACGCCCATTGAAAAAGAGGGCAGGTTATTCGGACTGGGCAGCAACGATGCCGGTGGCCCGCTGGTGTCATTGATCGCTACCTTTCTATATTTTTATAATCGTACCGATCTTAAGTATAACCTGGTGCTGGCCGCTTCTGCCGAAGAAGAGATCAGTGGGAAAGATGGGATTGAACTGGTTCTCCCCCACATTGGAAACATTGATTGCGCCATTGTAGGCGAACCCACCCAAATGCAAATGGCAGTGGCCGAAAGGGGGCTGATGGTACTTGATTGTGTGGCCCACGGCAAAGCCGGACATGCGGCCCGCAACGAAGGCGAGAATTCTATCTACAAAGCCATAAAAGATATCGAGTGGTTTCAATCATACCAGTTCCCCAAGGTATCTGACCTGCTGGGACCGGTAAAAATGAGCGTGACGGTTATTGAAACCGATAACAAACAACACAACGTGGTTCCGGCCCACACCAAATTTGTGGTAGACACCCGCGTGAATGAGTTGTATACTTTCGAAGAGGTGCTGGAAGTGATTCATAAAAATGTGGCGTGTGAAGTAACACCCCGCAGTACGCGGTTACGCTCCACTTCTATTGCAATAGATCACCCATTAATAAAATCGGGCGTTGCATTGGGCAGAACGTATTATGGCTCCCCCACTACATCCGACAAAGCCCTGATGCCCTTTCAGGCGCTGAAAATGGGCCCGGGAGATTCGGCGCGGAGTCATACAGCAGATGAGTTTATATACGTGGAGGAAGTTAAGGAGGGGATAGAGTTGTATATTAGGTTGTTGGAGAAGATATTGTAGTTGCCGGTTACCAGTTACCGGATACCGGGGAATACAGCATTTGGTTAATGACTTTGATTAGAGTGTATTTAAATAAAAATCACTCTATTATGTCAAGTTATAAGGATCTGGATATATACAATGAATCAAAACGCTTGGCCATTGAAATTCATAAAATGACCATGGCATTACCAAAACACGAGCTATATGAAGAAGGAAGTCAAATAAGACGTTCTTCTAAATCTATAGCATCAATGATTGTTGAGGGATATGGAAGGAGAAGGTATAAGGCAGATTATATAAAGTATTTAATATACTCTCAATCAGAATGTGACGAGACTATTG
>NZ_JBJMLX010000513.1:0-7392 GCF_045805085.1 Niastella sp. | reverse complement strand
GGTTGAACGCGTACCCATTTTTCGGCGGCGTTCAGTTCCAGTATCTGTGTAAAGTTTTTGGAAACATCTACGATAATGCCATTTCCCACTACCTGTCCCGCCAGGGAGGTGCCTGCCGTACGCGGTATCAATGATGTTTTATTGGTATGAGCAAAGTTGATAAGTTTCCTGATGTCATCTACATTTCGCGGTATGGCAACAGCCAGGGGCATTTCGCGATAAGCCGAAGCATCAGTGGCATACAAAACCCGCATTGTTTTATCAAAATACAATTCACCTTCGAGGTCCTTAGCCAACTGTTGTAACAAATTGTTCATGAATCTTCTCCTTTGATTGGGGGCCGCGCATGCGGCGGGCAAATTTACTTCATTACGATTGGTTTGGCACAAACGGGCAAAATATTAGATAATTTTCAAAAATTATTTACCTAATACTCAATTGATTAAGAAAGATCCATTCTGCGACTTAATTAGGAAATTGAATAAAGAATGGCTTTCGGACTATAAATCCCCTGGTTACCGGATTTCCAGGTACCGGTTACCCGGCTACTATTTTACCTTTGATGTAACAAACAAATAGGGTACGGATTGGTACTTAAAAGGTGCAGGAATCCCCCATCCTAAAACATACATCTAAAAGCCCTCCATAAAGAACCGTGAAAACCTATTTTAAGAAGGACTTATAAATCTGTTCGTTGATTAATTAAATAAGCAGCTTCTACGAGTGCTTCCAGTTTTTCATAGAAGTAAATATGATTGTTTCGTTGTTGCCCTTCCTGGGAAATGCTGCGGCTACTGCTTACAATTTCTACCAGCCAGTTCCACAACGTGTGCCGGACTTCCTGCAAATGATAACACTCAAAAAAATTATCGATAATTAAGCGGGGATTCTTTAACTCTTCTTCATTTAGCCGGAGTGGTTGATTATGCCAATCAGGATTTTTATTCAGGGACCGCATAACAAAATGGTTAATGGTGAAGAATATCATTGAAATTGGTAAACAGCCCTAACCGGCTGGCATACCGTGCAACCCCCTGATAATGCTTAAACGAAGATAATAATTATTTTAATATGATGTATTATATCACAGCCGAAAAATTAAAAAAAATTATCATCTTAACCCTTTAATACTATAACCATTGGCTGCTAACCACCAGATATTGAAAGCATTCGGCGCAAATCTGCGCCACTTCAGAAATGAAAAGGGCTTGAGCCAGCGCGATTTATACGCGCTTTGTAATATTGACAATGCCGAAATAAGCAGAATGGAGAATGGCGAGGTGAATGTTACACTTAATACACTGGCTCAATTAGCCGAAGCATTGGATATTCCTGCTTATATGCTTTTAAAGCAGTAATAGCCGAAGGAACATATGGTGAAAAAAAAATCCCCCGGTAAACGAGGGATCCAGGTAATTTTGCTCACCTGTAAGGCTGTTCTTATTGGTTCTTCATAGATATTGACGTATAACCTCTTACAGGTCCTGGGTAAACTTTTGTTCATAAGATACCGTTTTAAAAACGGGGCCTGCTTCGATAGTTATTGGATCTTTTACAAATCGAAAATACCCAACAAAAAAGCAGGATCATAGTATGTCCTGCTTCAATTCGTTAAAATCCTCAATATGTTTACAACCCAATAAGGGTGTTCCTTTACTATGTAAGTTGTTGTAACGTTGATGCGAAAGGGTGATATTTACACTACCTTCTTCAACAGGTTTTCTGCCGCCCACTCCTGAACCTTAGGAAATGCAATATTGAACCATGCCGTGTATTTCTGCGGGTGCGATTGTAAGGTAGCTGCTATCTCTTCAAGGCTTTTAAAACAATAGTCCTTTACTTCCATTGGGTCGGGCGCTATCCTGCCTTCGTACATGCCAACAAAAGCATGGTCGAACTCGTGTTCTGTTAACCCATGTTCAAATTCGGCCAGGTATACAAAATCGAAAACCTTTTCAAGTAAGGTGGTGAAACCCATTTCTTCATTTAACCGGCGGGTGGCTGCCTGTAAAGTATCTTCCCCAGGGGTCGGGTGACTGCAGCAGGTATTCGTCCATAAACCACCGCTGTGGTATTTACTCATGGCACGCTGCTGTAATAACATTTCGCCTTTACTATTGAAAATAAAAACGCTAAAAGCCCGATGTAATACGGCTTTGCGATGAGCCTCCATTTTTTCCATTACACCAATGGGCTCATCTTGTTCATTTACCAATATTACGTCAGTTACTTTACTCATTCCACAAAGTTGCTAAATAATCATGGTGTTACCATGCCCGAAGGCACAGAAAAAGCCTGCTTATTGAATAAAAGAAATTCAATACTAAATAAGGAAGGTAAATGACACACAACTTAAGGCACCGGATATTCGATAGATACAGGATAACCCCTACTACCCTGGTTACTCTAAAAGCAGTTCACTTAATGCCGTTCTATCTGCGTTTTCAACAGTTTACGGGCAAAGTGAATCCGGCTTTTAATGGTACCCAGTGGTTCGCTCAGCATATCTGCAATTTCATGGTATTTAAAACCATCAAAATATAACAGAAATGGGTTTCTGAATATCTGTGGCAGGTTATGGATAGCTTCCTGAATATCCTTTAACCGCAAATTTGATTCAGCATTATTAGCAACAACGCTTTGAGTCTGGTTAATCAGAAAATCATTAGGAGTACTATCAAAAATAGTATTCTGTTTAACTTTTCTCCGGTAATTGTTAATAAAGATATTGCGCATGATAGTATACAGCCACGCCTTGATATTTGTGCCTACACTATACTTATCCTTGTTGGACAATGCACGAAACAGCGTTTCCTGAAACAGGTCTTTCGCAGCCTCAGAGTCTCTCGTTAACGTTATTGCAAACGGCTTCAAAAACTCTGCATTGTTCACCAGCATTTGATTAAATTCAACCGTCGACATAAAAAAAGTGTTTAAATAATTACATCACAAATTTAAACAGAATTCGCGTACTGAAAAAATCCAGGGTGCTTAATAATTCTATAAATAATCAAACCAGCCCATGTATTGCAGGAATATGACAATACAGAAAAATCCTACCCCTATATAGATTGACGGTTAATAGGCTAAAATATTTGTTAAGAAAATGAAAAAGGGATGATTAAAAGCTGCTTAAAGTGCCGCAATAAACTCAAGAACTTCTGATAATGAACGTTTTAGGAGAACACCGGCGGGTAATTTTTTCATATTGCAATTGGTAAGCTGACCAGAAACAATTATCTGAACCTGTGGAGCGTGTTGATGGATCTTGCTGAGGAACTTCTCAAAATTAAAATTGCCGGCAATACAGGTGAGGTGAGTATACAGGTAATCGGGTTGTTTATAGGAGGTTATGAATTCCAGATCATGAAAAGGCACATTAGCGCCGAGGTATATTACCTGCACACCCCGGCTTTTAAGCAGGTAGTAGGTGTACAACAAACCCAGCTCATGGTACTCGCCTTCAGGCAAAAAAAGGATCACTTTTTTATTAACCGCTATATGCGACACCACGCATTCAATACCAACGATCAGCTTTTGGCGAATGATATTGGTAACTATATGTTCCTGAGCTGGATGTAATTGGCTGGCCTGCCACAAAATGCCTATTTTGTCAAGAAACGGAAAAATAAGGAAACTAATGACCTTGTCGATCCCCTTGGCCTGAATGTAGTTATCCAGCAGGTCTTCGAATTTTTCCAGGTCAAGATCGATCATATATTGCAGCAGGTCATTCACCAGCCGTTCCTGCAGCGCTTCCGCATGCGAAAGTGATACAATTTTCTCCCGTACCTCTTCTGCACTCATTTTGTCTATATGGGAAATTTTATACCCATATTTATTCAGCAGGGCGATGTTCAGAACAATTTTTAATTCTTCATTGGTGTAATAGCGAATGTTGGTAGTAGTACGTTGCGGGCGTAAAAAGGAATAGCGCTGTTCCCATATTCGAATTGTATGGGCTTTAATACCAGAAAGATTTTCCAGGTCCTTTATGGTAAACGCGTTCATATACAGTTAACTACAAAGGGCATTGACAAATTGTTTAAACAATTGGGAAGAAAATACTTACAAGGTGGGATTTAACAACTGGCCGCTATCGAGGAGGGATAGTACCGGCTCCATAATGTTATTGGCAGACCGTAGCGTATCGAGGTGCCGGAAGTGATGACAGTCGGTGCCCAGCAGGTTTATATATCGTTTATTCAACAGGTATTGGGCCAGCTGAAGCGAAGCTTTGCCATAATACCCGGCGAGCGACAAAATATTCAACTGAAAGTAACACCCTGCGTCTTTCAGTTCATCGTACCATTTTTTGTCACTCATAAAATACAAATACCGTTCAGGATGCGCAAGGATCGGTTGGTATCCTTTCATTTGCATGTTGAACAGCTTGTCTTTAAAATTCAGAGGAGTGGTAACAAAAGAGAACTCAACCAACACCCAGTTTTCGTGGATGGTCAATAAGGGTGTATTGGTTTCCAGTAATTCATCAAAATGTTCATCGAGAAAGTATTCTGCAGCCGCTTTTATTGGAACACTCGAATTATTCTGTTGCAGTGCCTGTTGTAGCTCGAGGTGCGCGGCGCCAATAGACACTGCATCATTTTTATACATATCCCACAAAATATGTGGAGTGGTAATAAATTTCCGGTAGCCCAGGTCTTGCAAACCGGCAATCAGCTGCAGAGAGGTTTCTGCATCAGGCGATCCATCGTCGATACCGGGTAATAAATGCGAATGCATATCAGTACCCACTCCGCTCAGATCAAGCCGGATCTTTGGCTTCTTATTAAAAATAGAAAACATGCAAGACTCC
Organism: Niastella sp.; assembly: GCF_045805085.1. Classification (NCBI taxonomy): domain Bacteria; kingdom Pseudomonadati; phylum Bacteroidota; class Chitinophagia; order Chitinophagales; family Chitinophagaceae; genus Niastella; species Niastella sp. The sequence continues at coordinate 2,573 of NZ_JBJMLX010000513.1, read as the reverse complement.
CCTTATTATATTGATACAGCAACAAATCTACACTCCGGCAGCGTATAGTTGCGAAAATTCTTTGTACACGCGTTCAAGTCCTTCCTGTAAACCAATTTTTGCTTTCCAGCCCAGGCCGTTCAATTTTTGAACATCCATCAGTTTGCGTGGCGTGCCATCTGGTTTGCTCAGGTCATGTTCAATATCACCGTTGTAACCTATCACATTCTTAATCAGTAACGCAAGGTCTTTTATAGCAATATCATCACCAACCCCAACATTTACCAGGCCTGGCTCATTGTATGTTTGCATCAGAAAGAAACAGGCATCGGCCAGGTCGTCGGCATGCAGGAACTCGCGTTTAGGCGTACCGGTTCCCCACATTACCACAGATGGCGCATTATTCATTTTTGCCTCGTGGATCTTTCTTATTAATGCTGGCAATACATGCGAAGTTTCGAGGCTGTAATTATCGTTGGGGCCGTACAAATTGGTAGGCATTACCGAAATGAAATTACAACCATATTGAGCGCGATAGGCATCGCACATTTTTATACCTGCAATTTTAGCAATGGCATAAGGCTCATTTGTTTCCTCCAGCAACCCTGTTAACAGGTAATCTTCTTTCAGGGGTTGCGGCGCCAGTTTGGGATAAATACAGGATGACCCCAGGAACATGAGCTTTTTAACACCATTCACCCAGGATTCGTGAATGATGTTCGATTGCATCATAATATTATCGTAAATAAAATCGGCGCGATAGGTATTATTGGCCAGAATGCCACCCACTTTGGCAGCGGCGACAAAAACGTAATCCGGCTTCTCCTGATCCATAAACTCCTGCACGGCCTGCTGGTTACGCAGGTCGAGCTCAGCCGATGTACGCAGTACTAAATTTTCAAATCCTTCCTTTTTCAACTTCCGAACAAGCGCAGAGCCTACCATACCCCGATGACCGGCTACGTAAATTTTGTCTGTTTTATTCACGGTAATAACTATGATGAATGTTAAAATTAAATCTTATAATAAATCCTATTCAAACTGATTACGTACGTAATAACCAGATTGTTGCAATAATTTCTCTTTTTTGAACAAGTCCACATCATTAGCCACCATTTCCTTCACCAATGCAGGCAAATCATATTTAGGTTTCCAGCCCAATTGAGTTTGCGCCTTGGTGGGGTCGCCGATCAACAGGTCAACCTCAGTAGGACGATAATATCTTTTATCTACAGCTATCACTTCTTTGCCGATCTCCAGCTTGAATTCGGGGTTATTGCAGGCTTTCACAATACCCACTTCATTTTCGTCCTTGCCTTTGAATTCCAATTCAATGCCAACCTCTTTAAAGGCCATCCGTACAAAATCCCGTACCGGGGTAGTTACACCAGTGGCAATTACATAATCCTCAGGTTTTTCCTGTTGTAAGATCAACCACATAGCTTCCACATAATCCTTGGCATGACCCCAGTCGCGTTGTGCGTTCAGGTTGCCGAGATAAATTTTGTCCTGTAATCCAAGGGCAATTTTTGCCACACCACGCGTAATCTTTCTGGTTACAAAAGTTTCACCGCGTAATGGTGATTCGTGGTTGAACAAAATACCATTCACTGCATACATATTATATGCCTCGCGATAGTTCACCGTGATCCAGTAAGCATACATTTTTGCAACTGCATAGGGTGAACGGGGATAGAACGGAGTTCTTTCTGATTGAGGCACTTCCTGCACCAGGCCATACAACTCAGAAGTAGAAGCCTGATATACTTTTGTTTTTTTCGTGAGGCCCAATAAGCGTACAGCTTCCAGGATACGCAGGGTACCAATACCATCGGCATTTGCGGTATACTCCGGTGTTTCAAAGCTTACAGCCACGTGGCTCATAGCTGCCAGGTTATAGATCTCATCAGGCTGCGTTTCCTGAATGATACGGATCAGGTTGGTTGAATCGGTCAAATCACCGTAATGTAATTTGAAATGAACATTCGACTCGTGTGGGTCCTGGTATAAATGATCAATTCTTTCTGTGTTAAATAAAGAGCTTCTGCGTTTGATACCATGAACAATGTATCCTTTTTTCAGTAACAGGTCGGTTAAATATGCACCATCCTGTCCGGTTACCCCTGTAACCAATGCTACTTTTGCCATATCTTAATCGGGTTAAATTGTAATATTTTTCTCAGTGGTTTTAGCCACGTAGTAAAGAAATAGGGTTTTAAATCGTTCAATTTCCAGGCCATCTTATCTTCCTTATTGGCCTTTAACCTGTTTTTTAAGGAAGCATTGCTCATTCCACCAGCACGCATTTTAACCAACACTTCAGGAATGTATTGTGCACAGGCATCGAATTTTAAAAGAACACGCAACATTAACTCATAATCTGCAGCAGAGCGTAATGAAGTGTTAAATAGCCCGCATTTATCATATATATGCCGGCGTACAAAAAAAGTTGGATGTGGTGGCATCCAACCATAATAGAGAAACCCCTTTTGGTATTTACCAGACTTCCAGGTACGAGTCACTACTTCAATATTATCCTGCTTCACATATTGCAGATCGCCATACACAGCCTCTACAGCCGGATTTTTAAAAGC
>NZ_JBJMLX010000512.1:0-1778 GCF_045805085.1 Niastella sp. | reverse complement strand
TCAAACTTTCAACAATCGAATTGCCAGCTATGGCCGTTGCGCTATATGTAAAATCAAAACTAATGGCGTTTGAGACGCTTGTGTTCCGGCCAATGCGAACCGTGTTATCGACATTAATAACAAGATCCAGTTTATTATCCTTATCCATATCGGCCAGGCTAACGCTTCCAAATGCACCCGGGCCGCTGGTGAGATCTATGCGTGACGCAAATGAGATTGCGCCAGGCGTGCTGTTATTCTTAAATAAGGAGACGGTATAATTGCCGTTGGTTTCAGACAAAGCAACGATATCGTTCTTTCCGTCGTTATCTACATCGCCCACAGCCACTACAGTACCTGTATTAACAGGGAAATTGATCACCTGCCCAAAAGAAATATAGCCCACTGAGCTTGTATTCCTTAATACAGACACAGCGCTTTTACCAGTAATGCCAATAGCTATCAGGTCGGGTTTGCCATCGCCATCCAGGTCACTGGCTTTTACATCCTGTAAGCCCGGGTTGGCTGGTATTTGCAGGGCACCTGTAAAAGATATATTGCCCGGCACACTGGCATTCCTGTAAATGGTTATCTGATCGGTATTGGTAGCGCCCAGAATATCAGGCATCCCGTCTCCATCAACATCAACCGTTTGTACGCCGGTTGATGCCAGTACGCTCATTAATGGGCCAACGGTATAACGGTCTTCAAAAGAAAAACTACCCTGACTGGTTGTATTACGGTGTACAATAATGGTATCATAGTTATTTACGCTATAGGCAGCTATAATATCCGTTTTGCCGTCATTATCTACATCGGCACTGGTGGCGCTTTTTATCCCCGGCAAATAAGGGTAATACTGTGCATACGCCGGCGTAAAGGATTTACCGGTAAAATAGGCTACCGTTTCTGCAAACGTGGTTGTAAATGGTTTAAACGACTGGCCCGATAAATGCGTGGCCGTGTTCAATACCGTTACAGGTTTATAACTGGCGCCCATAGGCACTGTACAGGTAATTTGATTGGTGCTGGCGCTGCTGACCGTAGCACGGGTATCGCCAAAATAAACAATATTGCCGGCGGGCGACGGATCAAAATTGTTTCCGGTGATGGTGACCGTTGTACCTACAGGGCCTTCATCCGGGGAGAACAATGTGATAACCGGCGGCGGAGAGGAAGGCGGTGCAAAATAAGTAAACCCGGGCGCAGAAAACGTTCCATATAAATGCACCAATGAAACAATACCTGTGGCGCCGGCGCCCACCACGGCTGTGATCTTGTTGGGGGAAACAATGGTAAACGAAGTGGCGCTGACTCCGCCAAATTGTACATCGCTTACATTCGCAAAGTTACTTCCGGTAATAGTAACCATTGTACCTGTACTACCCGTAGCTGGGGAAAACGAGGTGATGGCAGGCAGAACCGGTATCGAAAAATACTGGTATTGTGTTAAGGTATCACTCAAAGTTCCATTGCTAACTATCAGTTTAATGCTATCCTCCCCGCTCGCCATATTATGGAGATAAGAAATATTGTAACCGGAGCTTATCAACACATCGTTTACATACCATGTATACTGGTAACCTGGTTTACTATAGTTTTTCAGATTCACCGTGCGGGTGTTCCATACCCCGTTGGTATCTATTTTAAAATACGCCTTGGGTAACGGTGTACCCCCGCCATTGGTTGACAGCTCTAAAAAGCCATGGTCACCACCAGCCCAAAACTGGTCCTTATTCAAAAAATGTAAATCGTTATGATCATCTCCCAGGCCGGTATAACCTTCCCTGGGCAGGGGT
>NZ_JBJMLX010000511.1:0-11681 GCF_045805085.1 Niastella sp. | reverse complement strand
GTTTTCGTTTGCACATTTATGGTAACTACCCGGGCCCAGATCAGCAAAGGCGCTGTTTGGGTAGGCGGCAGTATTGGATATAACCAATCAAAAAATGATTTCAAGGATGCTGCAGTGAAAGATTATAAAAACAGTTCCTTCAACGTTAGTCCTGCAATAGGTTTTGTTGTTAAAGACAACCTTGTTGTGGGTTTTAGATTAAACTATGGCCATGACAAATCAGAAAACTATGGCTCTACTTCAGAAAGTAAATCCAACTCGTATGGTGGTGGCATTTTTGTACGCAAGTACATACCGGTTATCAGCCGGGTATACGTTTTCGGAGAGGCCGGCGCAGCATATGCATACAGTAAAGGAGATGATACCCGCCAGGAATATGTTAATGGAAGTTATGTGAATATAAAGACAAATTCCAAAGGGTTCAGTACAAATTTGAGTGTAACGCCTGGTTTAGCTGTTGCCATTACTAAAAAGTTTCAGTTGGAAACATCGCTTAATAGCCTGTTGGGTGTTGGTTACAATAAATCTAAAAAAACAACCGAAAGACCCACGTCTTCTTTTGATAACATGACAACTGATCAGTTCACAGCCGGAATTTTCTCAGACGGCAAGGCTCAGCTCAATATCGGTTGCCGCTTTTTACTCTAATAACAAAGGATAATATAACTCTCACCTTCAGGGGTCCGCTGTCAAAGGCGGGCCCTTTTATTTTATACCACCCGCAAAAAGCCGCAATTAATCACATTAGGAATCAGGTTCTTATCCTGTTCCATATTAATTTAAAAAAATCGTTAAACTTTTAACAAATGGGGTGGTCACAGGGCAAATCGTCCTGTAATGATTGTAACACCCCAGCTGAAAAATCAACACCTGTTATGGCGCGCCGGTTTTGGCCCTATGGCCGAAGAATACCAGCAACTGGCAACCGCCACAAATAAATCCTACATTAATTCCCTGTTTAAAGCATCTGCCAAAAGCCCCGAAATGATCGACGTGGCCGATAGCGCCCTCAAAGGGCTGGTGATGGGCGTAAAGGAAGTGAGCAATGCGCAAAAGCGCGATCTGGATGAGGATCAACGCAGAAAAATGCGCCAGCAGTCGCGTGAAGACATTAAAAGTCTCAACATTACCTGGTTGAACCAGATGGTGAACAGTGAACAGCAACTGCGGGAAAAAATGGCCCTCTTCTGGCATGGGCATTTTGCCAGCCGTAATTTAAATATCCTTTACCAGCAACAACTACTGGACATCATTCGTCAAAATGCTCTTGGCAATTTTGGCGACCTGCTGCGCGATGTGAGCAAAAGCGCCTCCATGCTCAACTTCCTCAACAACAATCAAAATAAAAAAGGCCACCCAAACGAAAACTTTGCCCGTGAAGTAATGGAATTATTTACCATGGGGCGTGGCAACTATACGGAGAACGATATTAAAGAAGCAGCCCGCGCCTTTACCGGCTGGGGCGCTAACATAAGCGGGGAATTTGCATTCAGAAAGTTTCAACACGATGATGGGCAAAAGACGGTGTTAGGCAAAACAGGCAATTACGATGGCGATGATGTTCTGAACATTTTACTGGAACACAAACAAACCGCTACTTACATTACCCGCAAAATATACCGCTATTTCGTGAACGATGTGCCTGATGAAGCACATGTAACGTGGCTGGCTGATCGCTTTTACAGCAACTACGATATTAAAGAGTTAATGAAGGATATCTTTACCAGCGATTGGTTTTACGATGCCAAAAATATTGGCAGTCGCATAAAATCACCTGTTGAGTTGATCGTTGGTATTCGCCGGGCCCTGCCCATGAAGCTGGAAAATGAACAGGTGCAATTATTATTACAACGGTTACTGGGGCAGATCTTATTCTACCCGCCAAACGTAGCCGGCTGGCCGGGTGGTAAAAACTGGATCGATAGTTCTTCCTTAATGTTCCGCCTGCGTATTCCGCAATTAATTTATGATAACGACGAAGTAGGCCTGGCGCCCAAAGACGATGACGATCAAATGATGGGCATGAAAGACATGGCCGGAAAAGGAATGGGTAAAATGGGCAAAAAAGGCGGCCAGGTTATTTCGGCAGCGGTTGATTGGGAAACCTATCTGAACAAGTTTGAAAAAGTTCCACGCGAAAAATTACTGAGCGCCATTTCAGGCATCCTTATACAAGGTGTTGTCCCTGTTGATGAAAAAATATTAAGCAAATACGTTGATTCATCTAGCAGAGAAAGTTTTATAAAGAGTGCAACCATTCAATTAATGAGCACGCCGGAATATCAACTTTGCTAAACAAAGAACATTAATCCCAGAACTTATTTTATGCTGATAAAAAGAAAAGATTTTTTACAAATAGGCTCACTGGCCACAGCATCCATGATGCTGCCAAAATTTTTAAAGGCATTTGAAAAACCAGCCTTGGTTCCACAAGGAAACAAAGTAGTAGTGGTATTACAATTAAGCGGTGGTAACGATGGTTTGAATACCGTGATCCCTGTACGAAATGATATTTACTATAAATCACGTCCCCGCCTGGGCATTACTAAAGAGCAGGCTTTATTAGTAACTGATGAAGTGGGTTTGCACCCGGCTTTAACCGGTTTTAAAGACCTGTACAGTGATGGCAGCCTGAGCATCCTGAACAGCGTGGGTTATCCTAACCCCGACAGATCACACTTCAGAAGTATGGACATCTGGCACAGCGCCAGCAACAGCAATGAATATGTATATACCGGTTGGTTAGGCCGCTATCTCGATGCACAATGTGCCGGTTGCGACAAACCTACACAGGCACTGGAAATTGATGATGTGTTAAGTCTGGCCATGAAAGGTGAACACGTAAAAGGACTGGCCATGAAAGATCCACGCCGGTTGTTCACTTCATCGAATGAAAAATATTTTAAAGAAGTGGCTGCCAGTCATACTGTAGAGAGCGATGAAAAACCGGTTGATTATTTATACAAAACAATGGCAGAAACGGTAAGCAGTGCCGATTATATTTTTAAACAAAGCCGGCTTCATCCCAGCAATACCGAATACCCCAAAACAGATATGGGCAATAGCCTGAAAACAATTGCCAGTCTTATTTTTTCTGACATCAATACCAAGGTATACTATTTATCACTGGGAAGTTTTGACACACACGTGGGACAGGAAGGCCAGCAAAAAAGATTGTTCACCGAAATGAATGATGCTATTGCTGCGTTTGTAAAAGACCTTAAAAGCAATAATCGTTTTCAGGATGTGATGCTGATGACCTTTTCAGAGTTTGGCCGCCGCGTTTCACAAAACGCCAGTGGTGGTACCGATCATGGTACTGCTAATAACTTGTTCCTGATAAGTGGTGGCTTACAGCAAAAAGGGGTATTAAATGCAATGCCCGATCTCGCAGATCTTCAGGAAGGAGATCTTAAGTACAAAGTAGATTTCAAAAATGTATACGCAACAATCCTGAATAAGTGGTTGCAGGCAGATGATAAGAGAATATTAGGCAGCCAGTATGAATACCTGAACTTTATTTAATCAGTCATATAAGTCAAATGAGTCATATCAGTAACTGGCTCATTTGACTTACTTACTATTTTGACTGATTCACTAATTTGATGATTATTCCCAACCTTGTTTGGCTATACCGGCTTTAATAGCTTCCAAAGCTTTTGCTTCGCCCAACAATGTGGTTAATTTATTTCCTTTACCATCGTGTCCCTGTGCCATATAAGCTCCTTTTGCAGTTTTTGTAATTACCGCATCCTGAATAGGAACACCTTTTTCTTTTGTCTTTACGTTGTATGCAGTGAGTGTAATGTCAGACATAATTTGGTTCATTTACGTGGTTAGTATAATAATAAAAAAAGTTGATCTAGTCTTACAAAATCTTAGCCAGAACATTAAAACAGGGTTTAAATATACGCCTTTTTTATATTCCCCTCCTTTAGCGTTGATTTAGAATATGTAATGGCAACATTAATCAAAAATCGGCTGGTAAAAACAACTAATGATTTATAGTGAGTTTACTAACGGTGGTCAATGTGCTAAAAAGAAAAGTGCTAATGAATACTATTGCATTCATTAGCACATTATCGCATTAACATATTAGCTAATTACACGTCCAAACGTGCATACTTAGCATGACTTTCTATAAATTCACGACGTGGCGCCACTTCATCACCCATCAGCATACTAAAGATGCGATCGGCTTCGGCAGCACTTTCGATAGTAACTTTTTTCAGCGTGCGGGTTGCGGGATTCATGGTAGTTTCCCACAACTGATTCGCATTCATTTCACCCAAACCTTTGTATCGTTGAATGCCAACGCTTTCTTCTTTCCCACCGCCCAGTTTTTCTACCAGTGCTTTGCGTTGTTCTTCATTCCAGGCGTATGCCGACTCTTTACCTTTTTTAACCAGGTATAATGGAGGCTGTGCAATGTATACATAACCCTGCTCAACCATCTCTTTCATATAACGATAAATGAAAGTAAGGATCAGTGTGGCAATGTGGCTACCATCCACATCGGCATCGGTCATGATGATGAGTTTGTGATAACGAAGTTTAACAAGGTTCAGCGCTTTGGGATCTTCAGGTGTACCTACTGTTACACCCAGCGCAGTATACATATTGCGAATTTCCTCGTTCTCGTAGATCTTATGTTCCATGGCCTTTTCTACGTTCAGGATCTTACCTCGAAGCGGCAGAATAGCCTGAAAGCTGCGTTCACGGCCTTGTTTGGCAGTACCACCGGCCGAGTCACCCTCAACCAGGAACAACTCGCAACGCTCGGGATCACGATCACTACAGTCGGCCAGTTTACCGGGCAAACCGCCACCGGTCAATACCGATTTACGTTGCACCAGTTCCCGTGCTTTTCGTGCAGCGGCTCTTGCCTGTGCAGCCAGAATTACTTTGGCAATGATATTTTTAGCTTCCTTGGGATTTTCTTCCAGGTAGGCTTCCAGTACTTTTGAAACGGTTGAATCAACCACTCCGCTTACTTCACTGTTACCAAGCTTGGTTTTTGTTTGTCCTTCAAACTGTGGCTCGGGAACTTTCACCGATATAATAGCGCTTAAGCCTTCGCGGAAGTCATCGCCTTCAATTTCCACCTTCGCTTTTTCAAACAGGTTCTGGCGATCGCCATAGCTTTTGAATACGCGGGTTAACGCCCGGCGAAAACCGGTAACGTGCGTACCGCCTTCAATGGTGTTGATGTTGTTTACGTATGAATAGATGTGTTCGCTGTAACTGTCGTTATAGGTCAATGCCACTTCAACAGCCACATTGGTGTCTTCATCTCTTCCTTCAACATTAATGACAGTGGGTAGAAAAGAAGTACGGCCGGCATTTTTATCCAGCATTTCAACGAACTCGATGATACCGCCTTCGCTGTAAAACGTTTTGGTATAACTCTCACCGTTATCGTCTTTTTCGCGCAGATCGATCAGGACGATACGGATACCCCGGTTCAGGTAAGCCAGCTCACGCAAACGGGCCTCCAGGATGTCCTTTTTATATACATTAACGGTAAAAATGGATGTATCGGGCCAGAAATGCACCAGGGTGCCAGTGTTAGAGCTGGCGCCTATTTCGCGCACCTGGTATTGTGGTACACCTATGTGATATTCCTGTTCGAATATTTTGCCTTCCCGTTGTACAGTAACATGCAATCTGGAACTTAATGCGTTTACGCAACTCACACCTACCCCGTGCAAACCGCCGGAAACCTTGTAAGTGTTCTTATCGAATTTACCACCAGCGTGCAGGATCGTCATAACCATTTCAAGGGCGCTCTTCTGCTCCTTAGTGTTGATGCCTGTAGGAATCCCACGGCCGTCATCATCTACTGAGACAGAATTATCCTCGTGTATGGTAACCACGATATTTTTACAATAGCCGGCAAGGGCTTCGTCGATAGAGTTATCTACTACTTCATACACCAGGTGGTGAAGACCTTTTTCTCCAATGTCACCTATGTACATCGCAGGACGCTTGCGCACTGCTTCCAAACCTTCTAAAACCTGAATGCTATCTGCTCCGTAACTGTTATTGGCGTTGATAGAAATTTCCGTAGTTTCTGTAGACATAGATTCGTGTGGAATACTCAAGAAGTTTATAAAAAATTAATCCTGCAAATTTACTAAAATAAAAGGGTTTGACCTCTTTTAGAGCCCCTTTTTATGAACTTTTTTACAAGTCTGAAAACCGCCAACAGCTTGTGTTTTAAGGAATAAAGCCACAGGTTTTCCACATTATTTAAGAATAGTTGATAAGTTCTCCGAACTAGCGTTTTTTTGCCTGTGTATCTTTACTGCACGATATTTGATAGCTTATAGATTTTTACCAGGTTATCAATTGGATTTATGGACAATCGCAATTACTCCCAGATTACTTTTGAATTCAGTGAAGTGCCGGCAGATCACGAAAATGCAGCCTCTTTGGGGGTTCGGGTAAAGTCATTAAAAACTGAGCCGGAACCGGCTAAAGCCCCGGAAACCGAAGCTGAAACTCCTGTGGCAGAAGCTGCCACAATGCCTGTTAAAAAGTCGACCCGGGGCCGTAAATCGCTCAAAGCCCTCGATGCCGAGGCAGACCTGGTAAATATTCCCGATGATGAAACCCTGTTTCAACGCCAGTATTACTCCATTGGGGAAGTGGCCGATATGTTTGGGGTGAACCAGTCCTTACTGCGTTTTTGGGAGAATGAGTTCGACATCATTCAACCCCGCAAGAACCGTAAAGGCGACCGCCATTTCAGACCAATCGATATCAAAAACCTGGAGCTTATTTATGATCTGCTGCGCCGTCGCAAACTCACCATTGAAGGCGCGAAAGATTTCCTGAAAAAAAACTCCAAAGCATCAGCGCATTTTGAAATGATTCAATCCCTGCAATCACTTAAAGGATTTTTACATGAAATAAAAGCGGCATTGTAGTGTAAAAAATTACCATGTAATTCATACTCAATGTTGAGCATAAAGTTTTTATTGCACGTAACGAAAATTCTGTAAATTCCATGTAACAATACTGCCTCCTATGTGGAAATATCTGCTTATAGTTCTTACCCTGATCTGTACATATCACACCCATGCACAAACCGTGAACGAAAGTTCAATCAACGGCATCTGGTACGTTATTCGTTGGGAAACCACCGACCGTTTGCTCGATTTTCAGGATACCCTTACCAGTTTTAGATACATGGTTGAGAACTACAAACAAAAGAACAAACTACCTGGTGTGTTAAAGACAGACAGCATACGCATGAGACAGGAACTTAGAAGGGTATTGTCTGCAGCCGAAGCCATTCGGTTTAAACTGGTCTTCAATAAAGACAAATCTTTTTTATGGAGTGGCAGCAGTGAAAACAGCGCGCAATTCAAAGGCACCTATGCAATGGGTCCAAACAATATGTCCATTGTGTTAACCTCCTTCGACGGCCTGTCAAAAGCTTACCGAACTATGTCGTTGAAACTGCATTCCTTGCAAACGAATCAAATGACAATAGAGATCCCTTCTGAAGAACCGGGATTTAAACAAAGTAAGTTTACTTTAAAAAGGTTGTGATTCCATAGACTACACTACCTGCTTACTGCCATCTTCTTTAGTAGCCAGCCTGATATTCATTTCCCCCATCAGGTTTATCATGGCGAGGTTTACCTGCTGGCGCAGTTCATTAAAATCAGCTATGGGTATGGGCGCGGCAAAGAACTCAACATGGATGACGAAAGCATTCTCCTGAATGTCTGAAAGGAACACGTTATAATTCTCAACCTTATCTTTTCGCTGGGTCAAATAGTTTTTAACCCGTAACACAAACTGGTTAACTGTATCGTGAGGTGTATCGGCGTGCAGCTTCAATTGTACAAATGCCCGCCGTTGTGTACGCAGAGACAGGTTATCGAGTATGCTATCCACCATTTGTTTATTAGGAACCGTTACATAAGTCTTTTGATCGGTTCTTATGCGGGTGCTGCGTAACCCAATTCGTTCTACAGTACCGGTAATATCATGCACTTTTACCTGGTCGCCCATGGTAAATGGCTTGTCGAAAAAGATAATGAAAGAAGCGATCAGGTTTTCAAGGCTTTCGCGGGTAGCAAGCGCAATGGCAGCAGTAGCAATACTCAGCCCCGTAAGCAGGTTGCTAATGTTATAGTGGAAGGCAAACTTCAGGATCAGCAGGATGCCAAAAATAACCAGCACCACTTTAAAGAAATCCTTGAAGAAAACGATCAGCTGGTTATCGGCCGGATCAGCTGTTTGATCGGCCCGGTGATGCAGGATCATTGCAATAAAGTCCATGATCCGCAGCAACAACCATATAAACACAATGATTAATACAATAGTGGAAATGGCATCAACAAACTCCCGCACATTGAATTTGTATATATCCACATTCAGGTCTTGCGGGAAGGTGAGTTTATTGAAAACAATCAAACTCATCAGTACAAGCAGGAACACTTCCAGGGGCGATACCACCAGTTTTATAAATGCTGTTTTATCAACCCCACGAACTATACGCCTTACAATAGCAAATAATATCCCAGCCAGGTAGCGCGATAATAATCTTTTGAATAAAAAGATAAGCAATAAAGAACCGGCTACTATCAGGTAGCTTCTTATAGTATTGTCGAGAAAAACCTTATCTAAAAAAGATCCCATTCTAAAATATTCAGTGGCTTTAAACTTCTTTTAAAGTTATAAACTTTAAAAAAGTTATCGGTCTATAAAATAGTTATATTCTTTTGAAAGCAATCAATGATAGGAAAACACCTCCAGGCGATTATTACGCAGCACATATAAATTACCGGGCATGATCTTTATTTTTTGTGCATCCCGCATGGCTACAGGTATGGGGTAGTTTTGCAAATTCAAGGTACCGGTTTCATAACGATACAACATATTCGCATCCCGGCCATACATGGCATTGCCAATTACGGTAAAATCTGTCCAGCCTTTTAGTTGGATCCGGTTTTTAAAGCCCCCATAATAATCGAACATATAAACGCCCTTCAACGAATCGTATAAATAAACCAACCGGTTCTGGTCAACAAGAAATTGCGGCGAAGGGGCAGTATCTACAATCATTCTTACATCGGTAGTCTGATCGAGTATCCGGCCATCTTCAGCCACCCGTTTTAATTTACTTTCCATTTCATCATACACCCAAATATTATTATCGTACGACTGGCCAATGGCGTTTACCTGGAATAACTGTTGTTTGCGAAGATCTATTGAAGCCCGGGTGTTCAAAAACCGGTCCAGAACAACGATGGTACCAAAGTCACGGAAGTATAATAAAACCCGTAATGGATTGGTAACATCCATCAGATACAGTTTTCCATACTGCCGCACATTGTTAAATACAGCTATGGAATCACCGGCCGGACCCATCTTTTTTATCTGCCCGGTATTGTTCAGGATATACAGGTTGCCGAGGTTATCAACGGTGAAATCAGTTACCTGCTGGCCGGCCAGTTTATTAAATATAAAGGTGGTATCGGCAGTTTGCGCGCAGGCAATTTTGCCGCAATACAATAAAGAAGTTAATATGATGAATATGCGAACCACTAATGGCGAACGATTTTGTTTTCAAGTTCAGGGTAACGGGTAGTTAGTGTTAACTGTTCCCCATCAAAAACTGCATAGGTATAATACCTGATCCAGTCGCCCAGGTTAATATACCGGCTGCCGCCTTTTAAAGTAAAATCAATGGGCAGATGCCGGTGCCCAAACACCAGGTAATCGTAATGCTGTTGTTTCAGTACGTCTTTACAATAGGTGATCAGCCACTCCCCTTCTTCTCCATAAAATTTTTCATCGGCCGAACCGGTTACCGTACGGCTTCTGCGACTAAGGTAATTGGCCAGTCCCATTCCTATATATGGTGGCAGAATACCAAAGAGCCACTGGCATATGGGACTGCGAAATATCTTCTTCATCATCTTATAACCATGATCGCCAGGCCCCAATCCATCGCCATGTCCTACCCAGAATTTTTTATTATTGAATTCGAAGGCTTGAGGTTCAAAGTATACCGGAATATTCAGTTCCTGCTGAAAATAATCCTTCATCCACATATCGTGATTGCCTACAAAGAAATGGACCGGAATTCCTGAATCGGTTATTTCAGCCAGCTTTCCCAGTAAGCGCACATAACCACGCGGCACAACGGTACGGTATTCGTACCAGAAATCGAACATATCACCCACGACAAAAATTACAGCCGCGTCTTTTCGTATCTCTTCTAAAAACTCAACAATACGTTTTTCCCGTACCAGGCTCGATGCATGGTCGGGACTTCCTAAGTGGAAGTCAGAAAGAAAGTATATTTTTTTGTCAGAATTCATTTTTGTTAATCGTGAAACTATCTCGTTAACTCGTCAACTTCTTACTTACCAATACCCATCTTATAAGCTACATAATCACCTGACTCTATCCTATGCTGGTCAGTTATGTCTCTATTAAACCAGTATATCCAGGCAATTACCGTAGAATTTTGGAATAACACGTTAACCGGTTCCCTTCTGAATAAAGGTATACCGCCGGGTTCAACCAACAGTCCTTCGTAATCGTCGAGCTGTTCCATTACATAATCAAACTCTTCCTGTTGAGCAATATGATACAGCTCCCCTGTAATTAAACAATCTTCCGTACTGGGAATTGCGGCGGGATAGTCGCCCATATCGAACAACTTACCTGGTACCGCACCCACTCCATCAAAGATAAAATACCGGCTTATGTAGGAATAGACTGGTAAGTGGCATCCGCTTCGCAGTGTACCATATAAAAATAGCCGGTAAATGTTTTGTTGCATGAGAAAGCTGAAATGTACGTTTATTGATCAACCAGAAATACGTATACTTCTTTGGGACCATGTATCCCTACTACCAGCGTTTTTTCAATATCTGCTGTACGGCTGGGACCAGTAGCAAATGTGATCAACGAAGGAAGATTACCGGAGTATTTCTCCCTGGCATTCGCCAATGCATCTTTAACATCGTACACGAGTTGACTGGTATGGGCAATGCAAATGTGCACGGGGGCATATACACTAACCGTACGGCCACTTTCCTGGGCAGCCGACATAACAATACTACCGGTACGGGCTATCAGCCATTCGCAGGTAGTGATGGCGGTATCGCACGAAGCCAGATCGTTGTGAGAATAATAGTTGAATTGATTATCTGCGAGCGTTTTCCGTAAACCTTCTTCTTTACAATACACTTTATCCCATTTGTTAATGCCGATGATCTGGTTAAGCCGGGCAACCAGCTCTTTATAATCCTGGCAAAAAACAAATTTTCCCTGAAGCCTGGTGAACCGTTCGGCGAATTCTAAACCCAGATCCTGTTGAGAAGGGTGGTAAACAGAACTATTGCCTTCGCTTTCCGGAAAAGGGAGAGGCGTTGAACTTGTCAACGCCTTTCTTATCTTTTTTAAAATATTTTCTTTTGCGGGAGAAACGTTCATAACAACAATTATGTAGCAGGATGATTTGTAACGTTGCTGTCGTAAGGAGGAACACCTTCGCTGATGGCTCCTTCGGTATGGCCTTCGCCATCTACATCAAGTGTTTTCTTATCTGTAAAGGGTCGTTTGCCAATCAATGCTTCTACATCACTTTGAAACAACACTTCTTTTTCGAGTAAGGCTTCGGCCAGTTTTTCAACCTGTATCCTTTT
>NZ_JBJMLX010000510.1:0-5560 GCF_045805085.1 Niastella sp. | reverse complement strand
TCGTTTAATCGGAAGCCGTTTGCGTTAAACGGAGTTGCCTTTCGATTTAATTAAAAGCCGTTTGCGTTTAACCGGACGGCCGTTGCGTTTAACCGGAAGGCCGTTGCGTTAAACGCGATGACCGTTTCGTTTAATCGGAAGCCCGTTGCGTTAAACGATCCTGACATTTTATTTAATTCAATACAGGTTGCTTTAAAAGAAATGATTTGACTTTCAGGCATATAAGCAGGTTGCATGTCAATGCCTTGCTAGCTTACACGTACATGATACACCTTGGCATTTTCAACCAATACTCGTTCTTACCTTCCTGAAGAGGCAGCGCTTATGAAAGCCCAAAGCTTTGATAAAGAATTGGGGGCCATTAAAAGCGGAATGCCAATAATTATTCCTTTTAATCCCCCAACAATTTTGATCCATAATGACCTCCTTCGCCCGATTTTTGTATGAAATTTTAGCCGTATTTGCACACCCCAATAATTATATTTATCTTTTTCCCCTAAACCCCATTCAATTAGTAAGGTTGAATGAAAAATTCCATGAAAAGATTTGCCCTCCCTGTATTGTTATTTTTCACCACTGCAATTTATTCCCAATGCCCATTTACCGTAAATCTAAATACTACAGGTAATTGCCTTGGTGCCACACTGAATGTTACAACTACCAATGATCTATCGAAAATTGTGTGGCACAATGGAAGCAATGCTGTGAGCACAGTAACAGCCACCCCTGTGACCGCTGGCAAAACAGTGGCTGGTAATGGAGTGACTTTTCCTAATCCCTTCGGCGGAGCTTTTTATGGTTTATATGTTGATCCCGGTGGAAATATGTATGTAACTGATCCGGCCAGTAGCCGGATCCTAAAATTTGCAGCAGGTAGCACAACGCCTGTAACGGTTGCAGGAGGAAACGGGCGCGGATCTGCTGCCAATCAGTTTTCAGAGCCCTGGAGTGTATACGTGGATGTTGGTGGAAATATATATGTAACCGATTTTAATAATTCCCGGGTACAAAAATGGGCGCCCGGCGCTACGACTGGCGTAACAGTAGCAGGTGGAAATGGCCCTGGTTCCAATGCAAACCAATTGAATTTGCCTGGCGGTGTATTTGTTGATGCCACTGGAAATGTATATGTAGCCGATAGATTTAATCATCGTATACAAAAATGGGCACCTGGAGCTACGAGTGGTGTAACAGTAGCTGGAGGCAATGGTCTCGGTTCCGGTGCTAACCAGTTTAACTCACCACAAGGCATATTTATAGATGGAACCGGGAATTTATATATCACTGACATGGGTAATAATCGCGTTCAGAAATGGGCGCCCGGTGCTACCAGTGGTGTAACAGTAGCAGGAGGAAACGGATACGGTTCCGCAGCCAATCAATTGCAAAATCCCTGGGGGGTATTTGTAGATGCAGACGGAAATGTATATGTAACTGATGGTCATCGCGTTCAAAAATGGGCAGCCGGTGCTAACAGCGGTACAACCGTAGCAGGAGGAAACGGATACGGTTCCGCAGCCAATCAGTTAACTTCGCCTACCAATGTGTGGGTAGATGTGAATGGCAATATTTATATCGCCGATGGCAGTAATACCCGTGTGCAGTTATGGTCACAGCAGCCTATAAATAAAAATTACACTCCGACTGTAGCCGGTACCTATTCTGCAACCGTTACAGATAACAATGGGTGTACTGTTTCCACCAACGCAATAAACATTTATCCTTCGGTTACGCCAACGATTAATATAGGTACATCAGCTACTACGATAGACGTATGTACACCTGCTACATTCAATGCTTCGGTAACAAATGAAGGCACCTCGCCTTCTTATCAATGGCAAGTAAATGGAGTAAATGTGGGCGCCAATAACCCCGTTTATACGGCATCTGGCTTGGCTAATGGGTCTATTGTTACCTGTATACTTACCAGTAACGCGCAATGTGCCGTACGTTCAATGGCTACTTCCAACAGTATCACCATAACCGTACAACCTCCGGTTACACCGGCTGTAAGCATTGTCGCCTCTACTACTATCTCTTGTGCTGGAAGTCCTGTTACGTTTACTGCCCGGCCGGTGAATGGAGGTTCAACGCCTTTATTTGAATGGCAGGTAAATGGCATTAATACCGGCGTTACCGGCAATCTATTTACCACTAATACCCTGGTTGATAAAGATGCTGTAACCTGTATAATGACAAGCAATGCAAATTGTATTACTACCACTACGGCAAATTCCAATGCCATTGTTTTAACAGTAAACAGTGGTACGCCCATACCTGTAAGTATTACATCTTCTGCTACTACTATTTGTTCGGGTATACCTGTTAGCTTTACAGCTACAGTGCCCACTACCGGAGCTACACCAGTATATCAATGGCAGGTTAACGGTACCATAACAGGTAGCAATAGCTCTTCCTATATGAGCAGCAACCTGGCTAACGGAGATGTAATCAGATGCATAACTACCAATACCAATGGTTGTGAACCTTTTTTATCCAACGATATTTCAGTGGTTGTATATCCAACTCCTCATGTTGAAGCACAAACCATTTATATATCAGCCGGAGAAACGATAACGCTGCATCCGGTAGTGAGTGGGAAAGTAGCTCAATACCAGTGGAGTCCTGGTATGGCACTTTCAGATACCTCCATTGCCAACCCGATCGCTTCTCCTGTAACGAGCATCGTATATACTTTACAGGTGTCAACAGCAGATGGTTGTAAAGCGAGTGGAGAAATCAGTGTACAGGTGTCTACAAAACTGGGAATTCCCAATGCTTTTACACCCAATGGAGATGGCAAAAATGATATTTTTTATATTAAAGGGGGACAGGTCGGCAGCCGGATAAGTGATTTTTCAATTTATAACAGGTGGGGACAAAAAATATTTCAGCAACATAATGTAGAGCCCGGCGACCCGGCTTTTGGATGGAATGGTACCTGCAATGGTATGTCTGTAGCGGCTGGAACTTATGCCTACACAATAACTATTCGTTTAGAAGATGGAAGCCAGCAGGTAGTGCGAGGTGCTGTTGTTTTAATTAGATAGTATTATGCTCATATCGAATCTGAAAAAACTAAACTTAAAAAGCCCCGTAACAGAAAAATCAAAGTCGTTGCTAAAGGCGTTTCTGATTAAAAAGGTTTTACCAACTCGCCGTCTTCCATTTTGAAAGCTTGACTGCTAAGCAATTAAATCTTGAATTAATCGGTTAAATATTTCGCCCGATCCCGCTACAAGGAAAGGCTTCACGAAAGTGAGCCTTTTGCATTTTATGACGCTAGATAGATGTTGGTCGGCTGTTGATTTACCCATAATATTGTTCTTTGATCTTAACATTGCTATTTCTGCCCCTTCATAAACTCCCACTTCTCCTCCAAACTCTCAATCAACCTATCCGACATAAAATCCAACATTGGATATATATCATTATCAGAAAGTTCAAAGCGCTTCAAATATTCTTCTTTATTAACCTCTTTGATAAAAACAGGTGGATATCCGTTTTTCAGTAATATCAGATTTGTAAAAATTCTACCAATCCTGCCATTGCCATCACTAAACGGGTGTATTACATTTAAAAACTGTTGATGGAAATAAGTTGCAATTGTTAGGGGATGTAGATCCATATCAGTTGTATCTGCCCTTTTCAATAAATCATTTGTAACTACAATAAGCTCTTCCATTCCTTTGGTAACCTGATTAGGCAGTAGGTAAGTATGAATTTTTCCTGAAGCTCTGACTGTCATGTTCTCAAACTCCTTGTACTGACCAGGTCTGTAAAGACCGTCATCTGCCCATTGAGCCCTATCCTTCATAAGCTCTCTATGAAGCTCTTTAATATTCTCTTCGGCAATTTCCTGTGATCTGTAGTTGATAAAAATACTATCCAGTATCTTCTGATGATTGACCATATCTAACACTTCGCCCTTCGTAGCATCTTTGGGAGTTACAAAATCCCGAAGCAATTTAATTGTCTGACCGTAGGTGAGTGTATTTCCTTCTAATTTATTGGAGGTATAAGTAAATTCAAATTTTACTTTTCTAAAGAATGCATCATCCCAATCCTTTACAGGCTTCAATTCATCTATCTTATCTTTAAGCGTATCAAGAAGCTTAAATTTCTTAGCAATACTCATTGTTTCCAATCTATTTCATAATCAAATCCTTTTGTATTCAATTTCAATAACCACTTTTTATATAAGTTATTTCCAACGACCAGTTTTCCCTCTCGCATAGTAAGTGTTTCACCAATAATAAAGTTCTGCAGATCAGTCTTAAGCTGTCTTGGCACATCATCCAGGAAAATCGTTTCTTTTTTTGATAAATTCTGCAATCCCCCTAAGGTCTCTGATATGATGGTTAACTCATTCATGATCGAAGTATAGAATATCTAATATTTGCTATACAAATATAATAAACTCGGAACTTATTTGAAAATCAAATGATTATCGGAGAATTTCAGGCAGATAAATCCTAAATAGCAAATAAGCCAAATTAAAAAGTTCGCAGCCGAACGGCTTCCATGAACTGATTCCTGAACTTATCACTCACAGATATCTGCCTGCCGCCTATAAAAATATGGTTATCCTGAATTTTATCAAGCCGGCCTATATTTACAATGTACGAGTGATGCACCCTTATAAAAGGTGCGGTAAGTTGTTCTTCTATCTCTTTCATCCGGCGGTATATCAACAACTGCCCGGTCGAAGCCACCAGCCGTACATATTCTTTTTCCCCTTCAAAATACAGGATATCTTTCAGCAGCACCTTATGTAATGTTTTACCTGATTTAATAAAAAAATACTCTTCTGTCAAAGGAGGAGAAAGTGGCCGGTCGCCGTCCTTTCTGGCAAAATGTGTTTCTATTTTTTGTACGGCTGCATAAAAGCGTTTGAGGGTAATAGGTTTCATCAGGTAATCGAGCGTTGGATACCCGTAACTATCGGCAGCATATTCCGAATAGGCTGTAGTAAAAACAATTTGTGTATTGGCCGGCAGTAACCCGGCCAATTCCATACCGCTAAGATGAGGCATATTAATATCCAGAAAAACAATATCCACTTCCTGTGTTTTCAGAATAGCCAGGGCTTCCAGGGCATCATAACATTTGGCCAACAATTGCCATTGAGTGGTTTGCTGAATCAATATTTCCAGCAGGTTAACGGCATTGGGCTCATCGTCTACGATAATGCAGCGTACACTCATGGGATGGGAATTTTTAAAAAAGCATGATAATATTTTCCAGCTGGCCAGGTTCTTAACTCGAAGTTATTGCCAAACAATAATGAAAGCCGCTTTTGCAGATTCGTAATCCCAAACCCGCGATTATCTGCATCAGTTTGATGAGCGTGCAGCAGGTTCACTGTCTGGAATACCAGGTGCTCATCGGATTGTATCAGCGAAATACTCACCTCGTTTCCGGTGATGGATTTATCGATTCCATGTTTAAAGATATTCTCTACAAAGGTCATTAATAACATGGGTGGAATACCTGTAGCAGGATTGCACTGTCTGGTAAAGGTAATAGCCACTTCATGGCGTATGCGTATTCTTTCGAG
>NZ_JBJMLX010000509.1:0-3952 GCF_045805085.1 Niastella sp. | reverse complement strand
CTGAATTGTGGCGCTGCCGCTGCTGCCCGTTGTTTTATCTATTTGCAACCACGAAGAAAGGGGGTTATTGACACTCCACGCCGCGTTAGATGATATTGTTATATCGGATGCTCCCCCTTCGGCTGGAAAAGTAATTGCACTTGGAGAAACCGATAGTTGAGCGGCAACTTCAGTCTTTTATTTACAGGATACCAGTGATAGTATCGCAATAAAGAAACCTACAATCCTGGGTAAAGATTTAATATTATTCATTTTGAAAATTCTAGTTTTCATTGTTTAATAATAGTTTTTGTTAAGAACAAGCAGCTTTTTTAAAGAACAGCCTGTGGAAACAGGCCGTTGTAATAACGCTAACTATTGTTGCTATATGTACTTATCTTATTTTCACACACCTAATATTGTCAATAGCGGCATAACAACCAGTTGCAGTTGGCGAACTACCGAAATTTTTAAGGGTCATATTATAACTATTCGCACCAGTAGGCCCTAATAATTGGTTTAATTGAGTAATTGATTCACCATCCCCTAATGTGTTAACTTTTGATCTGAAGTCAGTTAAAGGAATAGTTACGGTTTGCCAACCTTGCGTTTTAAAAGCAACGGTCTTATTTGAACCAGGAATTTTCCATGGCTCATAACGCGCAACATAACTGTCACCTGCAAATTCAGTTCTGATATAAAGAGTACTTCCATTCCATGGGTGAGCCACACTTATTTCAAATTGAAGAGCCCAGCTTGAAGGAGGATCTGTAATATTTGCCACAGGTACCCAGTGATTACCCGTATTAGAATTACCCAATGGGGCGTACAAACTAGCACCGCCAGCTAAAACAGGAGAATCAAAATAGATATGCATAGTATTATTTGTTCCCATCGAACCATTAAAATCGGCCACAGGGCCGAAAGCCATTTTTTCATCTCCCCACCAGGCATAACCAAAGTTATCACCCCACTCAAAATTTGCTAAAAGGCCTTCAGTAACGCCATTTTGAGTATTTACTTTATAAGGAGTAGAAACCGTTCCATAACTGGTAACAATGGTCACTGGCCCACTGGAGTAGCTGTTTGAAGCTGGAGCCAGAAACTTAACATAAGCGCCACGTGGACCTTCGGTGAAATTTGTAATAGTAGCACCGCCAAAAGAAATTGACTGGACCGTCTTAAGGTAAGCACCATAAACATAAACTGAATCGCCACCGTTGGCATTGCAGTTGGAAATGGCGGCAATGATTGGCTTCGCATTTATGGTATCCCGGGCAATACCAGATTTAGTGGTTACTACGATAAACTTGTCGGATGTTGTTGCCGGCATCAGGAAACCAAGAGAGTCCCCATAAAGGCTCGAGTTAAATTTGGGGATAGTGGTGCCCCCATATACCAGGTTTTGAACCAATACTAAATTTGCACCAAAAAGATAAACCGAATCGCCCGGGTTGGCAAATACATCTGAAATGGCCCAAATAACAGGCGCAGGCGGACCTAATTTCAAAGAAAATGTTGTAGTACCTGCTGCCGTGGTATACTCTATAGTATAGAGTTTAGCAGTATCAACTTTTGAAAACAGAATATTAGGTATTTGCACCACTGCGCTGGTGGGCGCAAATAATGTAGGGTTAAAACTGGCAGGAACTCCATTAAATGTGATTTGAGTTGCCTTTTGCAAATTCTGCCCGATTATAACCACATATTTTCCTGTTCCTCCAGACCAGGTAGGATCAGTTGCTGGGTTACCGGTACTCATAAGCGTATCCATAGGTGATGCATTATACATCCTTACGCTTGTAATGGAAGGCGGGGCGCTGTCTGTTGTTACTTCTTTTTTACAAGCGGGCAGTAAAGCCACTATCATTAATAGCAGTGGCAAAAAA
Organism: Niastella sp.; assembly: GCF_045805085.1. Taxonomy (NCBI): domain Bacteria; kingdom Pseudomonadati; phylum Bacteroidota; class Chitinophagia; order Chitinophagales; family Chitinophagaceae; genus Niastella; species Niastella sp. The sequence goes on along the minus strand of NZ_JBJMLX010000509.1, from coordinate 2,084 downwards.
AGCAGGCGGGTATCTAAAGTCTTTTTCAAAATAATATATTTTAACTATGTTAAATTAATAATACTTTACCGGTGCATCAGCCAATTTTGGATTTGCTGTTAACTCCGTTGCTGGTATTTGCAATGTAAATGAGCTCGCTGTTGCCGGAAGCACAGGCACGACAGGACCATTGGGATCTGGGGTAGCAACTCCGGCATCATAATTGAAAAAAGCACGGTTTTGCGCGTTTATAATAGACAACGCTTTTGCCGGCTTCCAATAAGAAAGCCTTACCATATCCCCCCAATATTGTCCTTCAAAAGCAAATTCAATTCTTCTTTCGTTAAGAAGCCCATCAAGCGTTATGGTTGTAAGAGGATCAAGACCCGCCCTGGTACGCACTTGGTTGTAATACAGTAAGGCATCGGGATCTGAAGTGGTCGTATTGCTTCCCATAATAGCTTCGGCATATATCAAATACACATCGGCTAACCTTAACACAGCATCATGTTCAGGCGATGACCATAAATCCATAAGAGGCGAACTGTTATCTATATCATTGCCAATAACGTGTTTTTTCATACTTGATCCATTAGCCTTGTAACCACCATTCGCTGCATCCAATTCAGGAAAGTAATCACCGTTAACCATAAAGGTGGCTTTTCGTCTTAGAGTATCTTTATCGGAATACAATAAATACAAGTCGTAAGTAGGTTTCATAGAAGCCCATGCCCCGCCTTTTTTTGGCATAATCGTGTTGGTTGGAGCATAGTTATTGAACGTATTGCCACCGCCGAACCCAGTGCCTGCCGCCCATTGAAAAGCAAATAAGACTTCCGGAACATCGTTATTTTTTGCTTTAAAAAGGTCATAATAATTTGGGAATAATGTCTTGCCACTGTTTTTGCACACATTTCCCGCATATTTTTTAGCACTGTCTAAGTAAGCCTGGTTGCGTGTACCATTCCCCCCTAAACCCGCCATTGTTAAATATACTTTGCTCAACATACCCTGCGCCGACCAGGTAGTTGCTCTGCCTGCAACATCAGTAACAGGCAGGTTTTGTGCTGCATAAGTAAGATCGTTCGTTACAAATTTGTACACATCAGAAACAATAATCCGGTTAAGCAGTGGTTGCTCAATCAGTTTACTGTTATCCTCAACAATAGGTACGGCGCCCCAATGCAAAACCAAATTAAAATAAGCGTATCCCCGTATAAACCTTGCTTCGGCTATCGCCGCGTTTTTATCTGTCGCGGGAACCGTAACAGGGGTATATTGTTGTATGCCGAGAATCGTATTGTTGCATTGGCCAATAAGGATGTATAATCCTGTCCATGCGTCTCGCATATAACCGTTAGAAGCCGAAAGGTTTACTGCAAAGAGTTCATTATTATCAGTACCCTGGTATTGACCAGTAGTTCCATTTCCACTTAAAACATCGCCAAATTGTAAAATACCATTACTATGCCATTGCCAAACGGAAGGCCCTCCGTAAAGGCTGGCAGTAGCCAATCTTATTTCTTTAGTAGATTGATAAAAATTATTGGAAGCAATTTGAGATTGCGAAGGTCGGTCGAGAAAACTTTTTTTGCATCCGGCTACTGCCACCAGCAATAGCAAAGGGATGAATAGTTTATTGATTGATTTCATACAAATTAATCGTTTTTTTACTTTGTCAATTTCACATTTACGCCAACGGTGAATACTCTTGATTGAGGATAATACCCCCCATCATAACCGGCCTCAAGCGGATTCCAGGAACCAACTTCTGGATCCATACCTGTGTATTTTGTTATTGTAAATGCGTTCGATACATTAGCATATAATCTAAGAGAATAGATATGCGCTTTCGCCAGTATATTTTGAGGCAAATTGTATCCTAGGGTAATATTTTTACAACGGATAAATGAAGCATCTTCTAAAAACAAATTTGAAAAGCGCAAATTTTCATTTGTATTGTCGTTTCTCAGGCTCATAATAGTAGTGTTGGGATTGGTAACGTATACATTATTGAAATCATTTTTGTCACCAGCAGGGTCAATTAAAGCAGTTTTAGCGTAGTTTAATACCCCGGTAAAATAGTTGGTATTATTTAAAGGATT
>NZ_JBJMLX010000508.1:0-31578 GCF_045805085.1 Niastella sp. | reverse complement strand
TTGGTTACTTGTGTGACAAAAAAAGCAATTATTGATCTGAAGTTGCGCAGATATGCGCTATAAATAGCGACTTATGCACCAAAGTAAGCAACTTGTATGAAAAGTTAGCTTTGGATGAGTCATAAAAGGCTATTGATGCAATAGAATAAAGTAAGGGATGCACTATAAAAGGCGAGGGATGGTGCAAAAGAACTAAATTATCTCACATGAAAAAGTAGCTATCGCTACCGGAAAGAGATCATCTGCTGTTAGAAAAGTAAGCATCTCCCCAAAAAAAGTTATCTCTTCCAAAAAAGTAATTATAGCCCACCGTTTTTAAATTATAACCTGGCAAAAAGTAATTATCTCTCACCGAAAATCAATTGTCACAGGAGGAAAAATCAAAATACCACGCCGGCATATGATGAACAGAGATGGCATAATTTTTTCTATTCTTGTAGGATATTTAAAAAATACCATAACTCCCCTAAAATCAATTGTAAATAGGAGCAATACATGTCCAACCAGCCAGATGCAAATTTGCGTTCGCATAATGTTATGCAAAGCGAATTCGCAAACTTAGTAACTCTCGTAAATTCTATTCCCGCCTTAGTTGCATATATAGATTGCAATATGGTTTTGCAGTTTTGCAACCAGCACTTTAAAACATGGTTCCATGTAAATGACGAGGTAGCCGGGGAAAAATTTCCACAGATAGTGGGCTCGGATATATTTGACCAGGTGCAACGCTATATGGGAAAAGTACTGGTGGGTGAAACTGCTCATTTTCAAATTATCGTTAATACAAAAAGCAATCTTCAGTACCTCGAGGCTACCCTTTCTCCCCATTTTGAACAACAAACTCAAGTAACAGGGTTCATTTTTCACTGCTCGGATGTTACCGAAAAAAACAGGACCGAAAGAGCCCTTAAAGATTACTTTGAAAATGCCACTATATGTCTGCATTGGGTGAATGCCGATGGTATTATTGTTTGGGCAAACCATGCAGAACTTAAGCTGTTAGGCTACGCAGAAGAAGAATACATTGGGCGTCACATTTCAGAATTTCATGCCCAAAAAAGTACCATCGAAGATATTATGAGGCGTTTGATCAATAAGCAGCGAATCGAGAATTACGACGCAGACCTTGTATGCAAAGATGGATCCATAAGACATGTAACTATAAATTCTTCGGCGTTATGGGAGGGCGAAAAATTTGTGCATACGCGGTGCTTTACCATTGATGTTACTGAGCAGAAATTGGCTGCAAAAGTTGTCATAGAGAGCGAAGAACGCTTCAGACAAATGGCAAGCCTGGTGCCGCTGGTCATCTGGACCACCGATGAAAAGGGTGATTGTAACTTTTTGAGTTCGAAATGGCAGCAATTGACTGGCAGGTCAATCCAGGAGGGGCTTAAAAGATTATGGTTCAATTTTATTCATCCCGATGACCGCAATAACGTCATCACTTCATGGTCAAATTGTTTTCATGCCCGCCAACCTTTTGAGGCAAAATTCAGGCTTTTGAGCGCATCGGGAAATTACATTATCGCTTATGCGAACTCAGGTCCTATATATGATACCGGAAAAGAAGTCACAGGCTACATAGGAATTCTTCAGGATATTTCGGCCGAGGAGCAAATAAGGCATTCACTGGAAAAAATTGTATTGGACAGAACGGAAGACCTCCGAAAAAGGAACGTAGATCTCAGGCAGGCCGAAACAGTGTTGAAGGTGAAGAATGAGGAACTTGAAAAGATCAACAACCAGCTCTCCTCTTTTGCGCATATTGCCAGTCATGATCTGCAGGAACCGTTGCGAAAAATTCAGATGAACTTCGATAGGCTTTTTTCCATTGAAGGTGATAAATTCTCTGAGAAAGGCAATGAATTATACCATCGTATTATTGATTCCACAAAACAGATGAGAAACCTCATCCAGGATCTGTTGACTTACGCCAAGAGCAATGACTATGAAGGGAACCTGGAAGAAGTTGATCTGAATGTAATTCTTACAAACACGATAAGTGCACTTGACGCAAAGATCACCGAAAAAAATGCAACGATCAAGGTTGGAAAATTGCCTGCATTGAAAATTGTTGCCTTCCAGTTTCACCAATTATTTTTAAACTTATTGAGTAACGCACTAAAATTTGCCAGGCCAGGTGTAGATCCATACATCGAGGTACACAGTGAGTTGGTGGAAGGCAACGGTCTGCCGGATATTCCTGGTGAAGTTACTAAGGGTTATTATCACCTGAGCGTTTCAGACAACGGAATCGGGTTTGACCCTGAGCAGTCTGAAAAAATTTTTGAGATGTTTTATAGATTACATGGACGCACTATCTATGAAGGCACAGGACTTGGCCTTGCCATTTGCAAGAAAATAGTAGAGAATCACAAAGGAATAATAGCTGCGGAAGGTAGACAAAACGAAGGCGCAGTTTTTCATATATATTTACCCGTTGAAGAAGTTGACATATGTTAACAATGCAAACCGGGCAAGAAATAAGTTATAATAATTATTTAGAAAATTTAAGCAATGTATTCCCTGAAAATAAATAACGGTGAATGGGCTGCAAGTTCGAGTGAAGTTTTTTGGGGCGAGATCGCGCCCTGTGAGCATGTTGTACAGATCTATGAAAATGATGAAGATTTTCTTGACCTTCTGACAGGATTTGTCAGTAATGGCGTCAATGTTGGGGAATGTGCTGTAGTTATTGCCACCACTGCGCATTTAAAAGCTTTAGATGAACGACTCGCTGCTTCCGGGTACGCTGTTCCTTCATTAATTTCCGGAACCCAATATATTCCTCTTGATGCAGAAGAAACTTTAGCCAAATTCATGGTAAATGATTGGCCTGACGAGAGTCTTTTTCATAAGGTCATACGGGAAGTAATAATGAAGGCAAAAGGAAACAGCCGTAAAGTGCGCGCTTTTGGTGAGATGGTGGCGATCTTATGGGCTAAAGGATACGTGGGCGCCACCGTAAGGCTGGAATATCTTTGGAACAAGTTCTGTGAAAATGAAGCCTTCTGTTTGTTTTGTGCATATCCCGAAAGCGGTTTCACTCAGGACGCCGCAGAATCAGTTATGCATATTTGTAACGCCCATACCAAGATGATTACAGGTGGGGGAAAAGGCAAGGAGCACGTTTTTTACAAACCGGTTGAACGAAAACGGTAAAGGACAAGCGGTAACTGTGCACCTGCCTGATTTTGTACATTCGGGGAAATGTAGCCAACATGCAATTTGCTCCAGCCGATATTTTAAGGCCTTATGTGAAGAATTATACATTGATCTCCATCGACAATGATCTGACAGATGAAGTTTTTTACCCGAGTGGTTATGTTGATCTGGTCATAAATGTTTCGGAAGGAAATGCCATCACCTTTATTGACGGCCGAAGAAGGAAACTTCCTGGCGTTGAAGTGCTCGGACATCTTACGTTACCTTCCCGGCTTACGGTTACAAAAGGCACGGCTGTATTGATTGCCAGGATCTACCCTTATGCCAGCTCGCTATTCTTTGCTGATTCCATGTCGGAGTTCACCAATTATGCTACGGATGCTTACGGAATATTTTCGGGGGAGATCGATACTATTTATTATAGTTTGATGGAGGCTGAATCCAATGAACAAAGGGTTGCCCTGCTTGACAGGTTCCTGATCGGAAAGCTTATTAAGAATGAAAAACTACATAGGAAGTCTGCCATGATCGGGCAGGCGTGCAGACATCTGTTTTCGATGGGTGATTCATATGACAGTAAAACCCTGTCATCCCATTACGGGCTTTCAGAAAGATATCTGGAAAAATTGTTTGTAGACATGGTAGGCATTTCACCACGCGCGCTTTTTTCAGTACATAGATTTAATAAGAGCCTCGAACTGGTCCTTTCATCCGGCCGGAAGTTAACATCAATTGCCTATGATTGTGGCTACTATGACCAATCACATTTTATAAAGGAGTTCACAAAATTCACCGGGATCACCCCCTTCGAAGCAAGAGCTTCGCTCCTTACCAACGGTGAGGAATTTCAGCAGGTAGTCAATATAGGCTTTTAAGAAATGATAAGCATCCATGGGATGCCTATCATAATTTTTATTGTTGGGCTGCGCGGTTGCTGCTGAACATATCCCGATGCATTTTCCAACCGGTTGCAGTCTTTTTCCAGATCACGATTACCTTTCCCTCATCTAATTTCTTATTGTTAAGGTCGAACAATTCATAATTGCTTTCTTCTGTAACAAAGTCATTCCCGTCTCCATAAATATGTTGAATGATAAATTTACTATGCATTTTGGGACCGCCTTTGAAAAAGTTAAGGATATTGTCCCGGCCGCATACCGGAGCAGCATTTGGGGGCAGGAGGCAGGCGTCTTCTGTGTATCGCGTTAAAATGGATCCATCGCCTTTATTTGCCAGGTCAGAATAGATAGCGTTGCTGGCAATGATGGCTTTTCTGGCCTCCTCCAATTGCTGGTCTTTTTTCGATTGAGCACGGCTAAAGCAGGAGGCAGTCAGGAACGACAATAAAAAAATAATTCCTTTCATATACTTGTTTTATGACAAAATAACTGCCCGCGGCGCACACAAAATTGTAAGATTCCGCACAGATCAGTACTCCTCTTTTCCACAAGATTATTTTTTCAATTTGTGTGTTAACGCCTGCGATTTATTTACGCAATCGTTCCCGGCGCAAAAGAGTAGAAAATGATCCCTGGTTTTAATTGAATTAGTTGGTTTTTATAGCAATACAACTGAACTTTGTAAGTTATATTTTAGAGATCTCATAAAGTTATTTTAACTTTAATTACGTCAGAATAACAATTATAAGTCCATTTTGAGGCCCGGGTTTAGCGCTGGCCTACTGACCATACGAAATAAAATGCTCCCTGATTTATAGTGTCTTCAGGAAGGCAGCCTGAATGACTATGGCTCTTTATGCTCCCTCTCGACGCACAAGTGAGAGCGGATAAGATTTTAAATACTCTAACACAAACCAAAACGATCGCAGTATGAAAAGTAAGATGATCCTGCTTGTTCTGATGCTATGGACTTGTAGTTTGTTCGCCCAGGAACAAAAAGTATCGGGAACTATAACAGAAAAAAGTACAGGCTCGGGCCTCGCCGATGTTTCCGTGACAGTTAAAGGCACCAGTATTGGAACCCGTACAAATGAAAAAGGATTTTTTTCTTTCCAGGTGCCCCGCCCGGGTGATGTACAACTGGAGATCAGCCTCGTAGGTTATAGTAAAAAACTGGTGACAGCAAAAAATGGTGAGCCGCTGAGCATTACGCTCGATAAAGAGTCTACCAACCTGAACGAAGTAGTAGTGATAGGGTATGGTACGGTTAAGAAAAAAGATTTGACCGGTTCCGTAGCCTCTGTAAGTGGAAAAGCGATTACGGACGCACCGGTTCCCAATATTGCGCAGGCCATGCAGGGAAAATTACCGGGGGTAAATATTACTACACAGGACGGAAGGCCGGGTGCTGATGTCGCCATTCGCGTGCGGGGCGGAACTTCCATCTCGCAAAGCAATCAGCCATTGATCCTTGTTGACGGCGTTCCGGGTAATATCAGTGATGTTCCTGCAGACCAGGTGAAAAGCATCGATGTGCTGAAAGATGCCTCTGCTACGGCCATTTACGGTGCGCAGGGCGCCAACGGGGTAATTTTGATTACCACAAAAGGCGCAACGGCAGGCAAAACAATCATCAGTTATAATGGGTATCAAAAATGGAATACGCCGGTAAAATACCTGGCAGCATTGAACCCCTATGACTATCTGCAGTACGTATGGGCCAATGCAGCCGCCAATGGAGCCGCTTATCAAACGCCCTTTGAGAAATTATATGGCCTCGGCGCCAATGCCGGCAACAATACGGGCGGCATTGATAGTTACCAGGGGCTTGCAACCCACGACCCGCAACGGGATATCTATAACAGTTCTATTTCGCGCAACCACGACCTTACGATCTCGGGTGGTACAGAAAAAACAAAAGTGTACATTTCGGCCAACTATCTCGATGAACAGGGGATGAAACTGAATTCTTATCTAAAGCGGGCTAACCTATCGTTTAAGGTCAACCATAAGCTGTTTGATAATGTAACCTTTAGCCTCGATACCCGTTTTGTAGATACCAGAAGCCTTGGTGATGAAGGCACCACCAATGGTAGTGGATCTATTCTCTCTACAGCTTATAAATTCCGGCCTATTACCACGGGTAATATTTTAGGCGATCTGGGTGCGCTGACCACGGGTAATATTGAACAATACGGAAAAAATTCCTTGTGGGACACGTACGCTCCTGCAGCGCGCGCTGCAGATTATGACCCGCTTACACTCGATCAAACACTTCGTGGCCAGGCGGCTTTAAACTGGGAAGTGATCAAGGGGCTTACTGCGCATACCGACCTGTTTTTTAACAGGGGATGGGACACGCGTAAATACTGGTCGGGCGCTGTGTATAATAATTATCTGGATGATGCCGGGAATAAAAAATTTGCAGGCAATGCTGACTATCGCAAAAACGATAGCTGGCAAATGCGTTGGTCAAATACGTTGAATTATCAATTCCAGGTCAATGACGCTAACCGGTTTAGTGTGCTGGGTGGCTATGAAATATACAATTCCGGTGGAACCGGATTGGCCATCCAGGCGACCCGCTATCCTTCGAATTTTGACGGGAAAACAGCTTTTGGGCAAATCAACCAGATCGATTCCACGGGTTCGTCTACCATTTCTTCCAACGTAGCTACGCCTGTTCGTATCAATTCTTATTTTACCCGGGTTAACTATACTTTGCTCGACAAGTATTTATTTACGTTCACCTTCCGGGCCGATGGCTCTTCCAAATTTTCACCCACAAATCGCTGGGGATATTTCCCGGCCGGCGCTTTTGCCTGGAAGATGTCGGACGAATCTTTTTTAAAAGATGTTAGCTGGCTGGATAATTTAAAACTACGCGCTTCAATCGGCGAAGTGGGTAATAATGGTATTAGTGCCAGCCTGTGGTCCCAATCATGGGCCTCCGTTACCGATCAGCGCTTGCAATATGCCATCAATCAGCAGCGGCAGCTTTCGTATGACTTTGCTAATGCCACCCGGGCCAATCCCGATCTGAAATGGGAAACCACCATCACCCGCGATCTGGGCGTTGATTTCTCTTTCTTTAAAAACCGGTTGTCGGGAACTATCGACTTGTATCATAACACTACCAAGGACCTGCTGATGATAGCCACCATTCCCGGGATCACCGGTTTCACCCAAACAACTGCCAATGTGGGACAAACAAGTAACAGAGGGGTAGAATTGTCATTGAACGCAACGCTGTTCGAAAACAAAGACTGGAATGTGTCTGTAGGTGGTAATATCAACTTCAATAAAAGCAATATCGATGAACTGGCTGGCAATGTAAACGGTCTGTATAGCGCAAGCTGGTCCGGTACTCAACAATATCCGACGCAGGATTATATTCTGCAACAGGGCCACCCTGTTGGCCTTGTCCGTGGCCTGAGATATGATGGTTTTTATACGCCTGATGATTTTGATTATAATAATGGTACCTATACCTTAAAAAAGGGACTGCCTAATAATAGTAATAATATTGGCGTTGTGCATGGTATTCCCAGTTCGAATTCGGCTGCCTATCCCGGATTACCAAAATTCAGAGACCTGGATACGAATGGTATTATCGATGGGAACGATCTGGCTGTTATTGGAAACATGAATCCTGTTCACACAGGCGGGTTCAACGTAAGCGCTTCGTATAAAGGTTTTGATTTTGGCATGTACTTTAACTGGAGCTATGGCAACCAGATCTATAACGCTAATAAGCTGGCGTCGTTATATGGCCCCAAGGAAGCAGGCGTTTATGAAAACCACCTGGCCATTCTTAAAGATGCTTATAAAATCTACGATGTACAGAACGGACAGCTGGTAAAACTCACTACACCCGATCAGTTGAATGCCGCCAATGCAAATGCTAAATTACCCCTGGCGTATAATGAGGTAGGCGTAACCTCATCGCTGGGGATCGAAGACGGTTCATTTTTGCGCCTGAACACACTGGTGTTGGGTTACAACTTGCCCAAATCTATAGTGTCTAAAGCGAAGATCAGTCATCTGCGTATTTATGGCAGCATCTATAATGTGTTTACGCTTACAAGTTATTCCGGGCTCGATCCTGAAGTAAACGTAGATCCTAACCACAACAACAGCCAATATCCCACTACCGGGCTTGATTTTGGTGCGTACCCCCGGCCTCGTTCTTATGTTGTTGGTGTGAATCTTAGTTTCTAATTATTAAAAGCGCAAAAATGAAAAAGTTAATAAACTATATATTACCAGTTACGTTGTGCATTGCTTTTACCCAATGTAAAAAAAGTTGGTTGGATACAACTTCCCCATCCAACGTAGACGATGCTTTCGTTACCTCCACGCCATCGGAAACTTTCAAAACGCTTTCGTGGTGTTATGCCAACTACCGGCAGAACTGTGTTATGGGAACCTACAGATGGAACGACCCCATTGGTTCGGATGCTGAAATGTACCCCGAGGATGGCTCCAGTAATAACCTGAATGCCATTTTACGGTCCGACCTGTTGCCTATAAACTCCGCTTCAGGTGGATTTAACGGTTTGTATAGCACATTGGCCCGGGCAGTCAAAGTAGCCGGGCTTATTAAAGCAAAAGCAGCTTATCAGACAGATGTGGCGGACGGTAAACCTACCGACTGGACGCACCTGTACGGCGAGGCTATGACTATAAAGGCGCTGTGTTATTTTGATCTGATAAAACATTTTGGAGATGTGCCTTATGGTTATGAAAATACAACTGTAACAGATTATTCCCTTAGTTCCCGGTTTGATATCTACGATAGCCTGATTGCGGACCTTAAAAATGTTGAACCCCTGATGTACAAAATAGGCGAGGGGGGAATAAATGCCGAACGGATGTCAAGAACATTCTGCGATGCCCTGATCGGGGAACTGGCGCTTTTTTCAGGCGGCTATCAAACCATCCGTACCGATGTAGATGGTTTATATGGAAGTGTAACATTTACCAAAAAAGGGGCTGAACAATTTGGCTGCGTATATGCCCGGCGTACCGATTACCTGGATTATTACAAAATTGCCGATCAATATTTGCAGGCCGCCATCGATAATAAAGGTGCAGCCAATTTAATTACTACCGACGGCAGGCCTAATGCGAGCAACCCCTTTCAACGGCATTTCCAGTATTTTGCAGATCTGCAAACGAGTCCGGAGTCTTTGTTTCAATTGGGCAATATCAAGGGCGGGGTACAGGTAACCACCAGCGAATATCCCTATGCATTTGGCCGGCCATCAGATGGCGGCAGCGCCAATGCGGCGCCTACCAAAACGTTCGGCGCGCTTCGGATCATTCCTACTTTTTACTATGGGGAATTTGAAAATGGCGATAAAAGAAGGGATGCCAGTGTGACTGTTACCGGGAGCAATGGCGATGGAAATGAAAAAATACTTTCTTTTACCCCGGGAAATAAAAGCACCGGTGGCATCGCCATCAACAAATGGGACGAGAACCGGATGAACCCACCCTACACGGCAGCTCAAAGAAACTCGGGGATGGATTGGCCGATCCTGAGAATGGCTGATGTGATCCTGCTATCGGCTGAAGTGAAAGCTGAACTAGGGCAAAGTGCTGCTGCTATTACGTTGGTGAACCAGATCAGGCAACGGGCTTTTGGCAATACCAATCATAATATAAGCGGATTGGCCGGTGATGCTTTAAAAGAAGCAGTATTACAGGAACGTAAACTGGAACTGGTGGGCGAAGGAACCCGCCGCTGGGATCTGATCCGCTCAGGAAAGTTCCCTGAAAAAGCCATGGCGGTTCGCCAGGACATGGCGACCCTGATCAACGATCTCAAAACACAGGGCTTCCATAAATTTCCCAATGGTAACCAGATCTCTACTTATATCTATACAAAAATGATTGCCTTAGCCAACCCATTGACCTATGATGTGACCGACAGCACCAGACCGGAGCTGTACCCTGGCTGGCGGGGTCAATTTAATTTCAGTACAATAAGTTCTGTAACAGTAAAAGGTACCGCGCATAACCTGGCCATTCAGGGTTTATTTACAAATATCGATGCAACCACTGCGGCTACTCTGGTAAGCCAGGGCTATGTAAAAACCAATTGGGGCATTAATTTAATAAGCGCTCCTGCTACTATTGCCGCCTATGACCGGAATATTTTGTCGGGGATCACCAGTCCCAATGATCCGCCCCGATACTACTGGCCAATTCCAACTGAAACGATCAGTAATTCGAAAGGAAAAGTCACCAACGGTTACGGATTGCCACAGTCATAACAGACTTAAAAAAAGGATCGCATCTCGCGGTCCTTTTTTATTCCTTAATTTTATTACATGAACGAAAGCAAATGGATCCATAGTTTTCATAAGCTGCCTGCCATCATCAAGTTCTTTATTTCATTGGCTGCCGGGGTAATTTGTTTCTTAATAATGAGAACGGAATCTATTCCATTCCAGCTGATGTCAGGCTGGGTTTGCTTTTCATTGGTAGATCTGATCTTAACCTGGATCACCCTGTTTACTGCTCACCCCCAGGAAATAACCATCATTGCCAAAAAACAGGACTTCAGCCGGTTGCTTGTCTTTTTTATCATTCTGGTGGCGTCGATCGTAAGCCTGGTAGCCATTGTATTGCTGTTACGCGCATTGCCGGCTCCGGGGCAAAGGGGCTATTATTATCATATCATCCTTTCTATAACCTCAGTTACCTGCTCGTGGATCTTGATCCATACCCTTTTTACTATCCGTTATGCACACCTTTTTTATACCTCTAAAAAGGAAGATGCCATTGAAAAGGAATATAGAGGCGGATTGGATTTCCCCAATGAGAAAAGACCCGATTATCTTGATTTCGCTTACTTTTCCTTTGTGGTTGGTATGACCTTTCAGGTCTCCGACGTAACGGTGTCATCTGGCATCATAAGGCGGTTGGTATTGTTGCATGGGCTCATTTCTTTTTTATTTAACACTACCATTGTTGCGCTTATCATAAATATTATTGCCGGATTGATCCAAAAATGATCCGCCGATTTAACCGGCAGATAATACTGCGGTCACAGCCTGCTAATGCGAATTTCCTAGGTTTGGCATATCCTTTTTAAAAGAATATGTGTGGAGCAGGAAATCGTATGAAAGCATGTTGGCAATATTTTATTAATACCTTACTATGCACATCGTTGCTTATTACCCTGCATTCCTGTCTTCCCTGCATAAATTGCCATAAGTTGCAAGGTGGGCTGACTAAACAACCTGTATCTTATAGCAGTGAATTACCCAACCTGCCTACTGCATTCAGTACCAGCCCACAGGTTATCCCATTGGAGCGAAAAAAATTGCATGAGATCTCCGGTATCGCTGCAAGTCATCAGAATAAAAACATCCTGTATTTAAACCAGGACAATGGGCATCCGAATTGCATTTATCTTACAAATACCAGCGGCCAGGATCTTGGCAAGCTGATCATTCGCGGCAGCAACAACCGCGATTGGGAAGATATAGCCCTTGGCCCTGGTCCAATGGCTGACCATAGTTATCTCTATGTTGCTGATATTGGCGACAATCACGCCTGGCATGGCAGAATACGCATTTATCGTTTTCCCGAACCGGATCTGACAAACGCTGCGTTTCCTGTTCAGAAAACAATAAAAAACGCCGAAACCATTACATTACAGTATCCCGACGGGCCACGCAATGCAGAAACAATTTTGCTCGACCCGCTTACCCGCGATCTGTATATAGTCACAAAGGAAGATGATAGCAGTAATATTTATGTAGCTTCCTTTCCCCAATCTACCCGCCATAAAGTGGTGCTTAAACCGGTAATCACATTACCCTTTCACCTGGTGACAAGCGGCAACATTTCATCAAATGGCCTTGAGATCTTACTGCGCAACGAAGAGTACTACTGGTACTGGAAACGTACAGCGGGAGAAACTATAGCCGCCGCATTGCAAAGGCCGCCTCGGCAAATAACACCGGTAAAAAAAGAACCGCAAGGGGAAGCCATCTGCTTTTCACCCAATCAGCAGGGTTACTTTACCTGTTCAGAAGTGAATAAAAAACAGCAACCGGTTATTTATTTTTATCAAAAGGATTCTACCCTGATAGCACATTATTAATTTGAGTTTTGATAGTAACGACAATCAACTTTTTTTTATAGTGTTTGGCGGGCTATTTGTGGCAGATACTACATTAATAATTTCCTTCCCCAGAAAATTTATATTGTCCTTCCCGAAAGTTGATAACGCTGCTTTTCTTCACTAAACATAAAGGAGGCGTTTATGGCAAAAAGAGGATCTTTACACTCGGGTTATGTCCTTATTGTTATTCTTTCTCTAGTATCCTGCCGTAAGGACATCGGCAAGTTTTGCGATTGCAAACAGGATGACATGGTGGCATCTGTTTCGGTATTTGCTTCCGGGTTCAATAATCCGCGGGGATTGACATTTGGACCCGATGGAAACCTGTATGTAGCTGAAGGCGGTATTGGCGGCAGCGATTCAACAACCGGTAAATGCACCCAGGTTATACCACCTGTGGGGCCATACAGGGGAAGTAAAACCGGCGCCCGTATTTTGAAAGTAGATAAGAATGGAATGATCAGCACGGTAGCTGAAAATTTACCATCGAGCCAAACAGCGCCCACATCGGGTAGCCTTGTTAGCGGTGTTGCTGATGTAGCTTTTCTTGGCACTAACCTGTATGCAGTGTTGGCAGGTGCAGGCTGTTCACATGGAGTAGACGGGATACCGAATGGGATTGTAAAAGTGAAAAACAATAAAAGCTGGGATATGATAGCAAATCTCAGTGAATGGCAAATGGCGCATCCGGTTGCCAAACCCGAAGAAGACGATTTTGAACCGGATGGTACCTGGTACGGTATGGTGGCAGTAAATGGCAGCCTGTATGCAGTTGAACCAAATCATGGTGAGATCGTGAGAGTAAACACCAATGGAAATATTGATCGCCTGATCGATATTTCGGCCAGCCAGGGACACATAGTGCCAACAGCCATTACCTGGTATAACGGAAACTTTTATGTGGGCAATCTGAACGTTTTCCCGATCACCGGAAATAGCAATGTATATAAAATAACACCTGCCGGCGCCATCAGTATAGTAGAAACCGGGTTCAGTACAATATTGGGTATTGCTTTTGACAAAGCAGGTGGTATGTATGTGCTTGAAAATACAACCAGCAATGCCAACCCCACTCCGGGCACCGGTGATATTATTCGAATTGATCCTTCGGGCAACCGGCGCACGCTGGTCACTGGTTTAAATCTGCCTACTGCATTGGAGTATGGACCCGATGGTAACTTATACGTTTCCAATTGGGGTTTTGGTGCGCCGGCAATAGGTGGTGGTCAGATACTTAAAATTAAGATCGATTGTGAGCGAAAAATGAACCTGCACGATCTGATTAAATAATGAATACACGGAAGTTTGAAAAAGACTGTCTGCCAGTTGGCGGGCGGTCTTTTTTTGCTGCTGACTGGCAACGCGTTGGGAAGGGTTGAAGATAGATGATGAAACAAATTCCCCATTCACGTGTTGAAGGGAAAAATCTACCTTCAATATGCAGCAAGCTACAAACAAAACATTTAAACTGGGTAACGACCTTACCGTGAATAGAATGGGGTATGGCGCCATGCGCATTACCGGTAAAGGCATCTGGGGCCCGCCAAAAGACAGAGACGAAGCCATTCGCGTATTACAGGCCCTGCCTGGTCTCGGCATTAATTTCATTGATACCGCAGATAGCTATGGGCCTAACGTATCGGAAGAATTAATAGCAGAAGCGCTCTATCCATATCCTGCCGGAATGGTTATTGCCACAAAGGGTGGGTTTGAACGCACTGGTCCCGATCAATGGCATATCAACAGCCATCCCGATCATTTGAAAAAAGCGCTGGAAGGCAGTCTTAAGCGCCTGAAGCTGGATCGTATTGATCTTTACCAGTTACACAGAATTGATCCCCGCGTTCCATACGAAAACACCCTGACCTTTTTACAAAAGGCGCAACAGGAAGGACTGATAAAACACATTGGTCTTTCAGAAGTAAACATCGCCAGTGTGAAAAAAGCGCAGGCGTTTTTCCCGGTAGTGTCGCTGCAAAACAAGTACAGCATAGTGGTACGCGACTGGGAACCTGAGTTGCAATACTGCCGGGAGAATGATATAGCTTTCATTCCCTGGAACCCCATCAATGCAGGTAACATAAGTTTCTTACAAAAGCTGGATGAAGTGGCTCAGCGGCATAATGCTACAGCCCAACAGGTAGCCTTAAGCTGGTTGTATCACCACGAGCCAAACATTTTGTTGATACCCGGTACGTCAAAAGTGAGCCATGCCGAAGAAAATGTAAAAGCCGCGGATCTCCTGCTCTCCCCGGAAGAAATGGACGAACTGGAAAGCGTTAGTGCTTAACCGGTCAGGCAGAGGGATGATTTAAGACATCCCCCTGCCTGATATTTATCATCTGCCCCCCATCTACAGGTCATGCGCCTGGCAACTGAGGTGAAATAGTTTTGTGGTGCAATCAATCACATACAAAACTTACTACAATGAAAGCCTCATCACGTAGCAACCTGTTTCTCCTTACTTTATATTTAGCCTTCACCTCATCGATCGTTCATGCCCAAACCAAATACCAATCAGTTGGCGGCGTAAAGCTGGTTATTGAAGGAACTTCTAATATTCATGACTGGGATATGAGATCCGATAAAGGATATTGTTCCAGCCTGTTCGATATTACAAATACGGGAACGCTGAATGGAGTGTCCTACATCAACTTTACGGTGCCTGCCGAAAGCCTGAAGAGCGAGCACAAGGGGATGGATAAAAATACTTACAAAGCGCTCAATACCGAAAAGTACAGCAATATCAGTTTTACCGCTTCTTCTGTAACAGTAAAGCCTAACGGCGCAGCTGGTTATTTATTAACTGCCAGGGGTAGGCTAACTATTTCCGGTGTTACCAAAGATGTGGTGCTTACAGCCAATGGTATCATGAATGCTGATAAGAGTATCAGTTACAACGGCGCCTACCAAATAAAAATGACCGACTATAACGTAGAACCACCCTCCATTATGATGGGGGCTATCAAGACCGGGGAATTTGTAACCGTAAAATTCGACCTGCTTTTAAGATCCATATAAAAAATCCGAAACCGACCACTTATCTAACTTCTACAAAACAATTTAAATATACTATTATGAGACCCTTGAATTTAATAAACGTTATAAAAGTAATACTGTTTTTATTTGCCCTGCCCGCAACCATTTTTGCGCAGGATGAAAAATTTT
Organism: Niastella sp.; assembly: GCF_045805085.1. NCBI lineage: Bacteria > Pseudomonadati > Bacteroidota > Chitinophagia > Chitinophagales > Chitinophagaceae > Niastella > Niastella sp. Next base: position 16,200 of record NZ_JBJMLX010000508.1, on the reverse strand, counting down.
CCTATGGCCGCCCTGCTTACTGGCGCCCATACGATAAAACCGGTATTAACGTGTTTGAAACAACAAAAGAAAATACGATCCCTTACGATGGCATGAAGATAAGACTGGGCGCAGGATTCACCCAGCAGTTTCAGAACCTGAAACACGAAAACGATGGCGCTGCTAATTACGAAGGCGCCAACAGGCTGTATCCCCTGGCCCCTGGGTTTATGACAGCCATGGCTAACCTGAACATCGATGTGCAACTGGCTGAAGGGATCCGGTTGAATGTAACCACTTATCTCTCCAGCCGGCACCACAACGAAGCCTGGGTTAAAGGCGGTTACATCCAGTTTGATAAACTGCCCTTTAAAGGAAAGATCTGGGACGACATCATGAAAGTGACCACCATAAAAGTAGGTCATATGGAAGTGAACTATGGCGATGCGCACTTCCGCCGTTCAGATGGCGGCCAAACCATGTACAATCCTTTTATGGAAAGTTATATCATGGATGGCTATGCTACAGAAATAGGCGGTGAAGTATATGTGCAAAAGAATGGTTTGTTTGGAATGGTAGGCGTTACCAATGGGATGATAAAAGGGAATGTTGATTCAGCGATCAAATCGCCTGTAGATGACAATGTTAAACGTAAACCTTCTCTTATTCTGAAAGGTGGTATTGACAAAAAAATAGGCGATGCATTACGAGTACGGTTATCTGGTAGCTTGTATCATAATAGTAACTCGGCCGCCAGTGGTTTAACCCTGTATGGTGGCGACCGCGCCGGTAGCAATTACCAGAACGTAATGGAAAATGCACCTGCATCGAACGCCACCCTGCCCGCTTCAACTGCCATTGCTTTTTCGGGCAGACTGAACCCCGGTTTCAGCAAGAAAGTGGATGCCTATATGATAAACGGGTTTTTGAAAGTGCATGGGCTTGAATTGTTCGGTACCTATGAAAATGCACAGGGCCGGTCAAAAGCAGAAAAAGGAGTACGGTTAATGCAACAGTATGCAGGTGATGTGGTATATCGTTTCTGTCACGAGGAGAACCTGTTTGTAGGTGTTAGATATAATTATGTAACCGGCAGGTTGTCTGGTTTTGCAAATGACATAAACATCGATCGTTGGGCTGCAGCTGGTGGCTGGTTTATTACCAAAAATGTGTTGTTAAAAGGAGAGTATGTGATCCAGAAATACAATGCCTTCCCTGTTGGTGATTACCGCAGCTCAGGCAAATTCAACGGATATGTAATTGAAGCTGTGGTTGGATTCTAACCAACTCAAAATACAGGTTATGAAAATGCTCCTGATCATATTGCTGATGTCGTTCTGCTGGCCGCCTCATACCGTGCTGAAAGAAAAGTGGTTGATTGAGAAAGAAAGTAACCTGTATTTTGAGGGCAGAACGAACATCAGCAATTTCCGGTGCGGTATAACCAGTTACCTGCGTCCCGATACCGTTTGCTTTTGCCGGGAAGATGCTTCCAAAGCCATCTTAGGCATTAAAGGCGGTCTTTTAATTGATATAAATGGTTTCGAATGCCAGCAACCCTATATGAATAAAGACCTGCGAAAAGCCCTGAAGGCAAAAGAATGTCCCTTAATGAAAATAGCTTTGCTGAGCATTGGCAATTTCACCGGCAATGTTCCCCACGTAAAAGGTAAAGTGGCTATTACTTTGGCAGGTGTGACCCGCCTGTTGGATGTAGATTATACCGTGCAGCCAATTGATGAAAACAACCTGCGCTTATATGGCAGACAACAGGTTTTATTTGCTGATTTTGATTTAACACCTCCCCGCAAAATGGCCGGTCTTGTAAAAGTGGAACAACAAATAGATGTAAACTTCATGCTGGCATTGCGTTTATTAAAATAATGTATATGAGTATCAGAACAGCTTTAACAGCCAGCGAGGCTGTACAATTGATCCAAAGCGGCAACCGGGTATTTATTCATGGCAGTGCAGCCACCCCGGTTACGCTGATAAAAGCTTTACAACAGCGATATGCTGAGTTGGATGATGTGGAACTGGTAAGCATAACCAGTATGGGCGATGTTGATTTTAACCAGCCGCATTTCAATGGGCATTTCTTTTTTAATTCTTTATTTGTTTCTGCCAATACGCGCGATGTTTGTAATAGTGAGAACGGCGATTATGTGCCTGTGTTTTTAAGCCAGATACCGCAATTGTTCAAAGAGAATATTCTGCCAATAGATGTGGCGCTGATCACCGTATCGCCGCCCGATCTGCATGGCTTTTGTTCATTGGGAACCTCTGTTGATATCGCCCGCGCAGCTGTAGATACCGCCCGCATTGTAATCGCCCAGGTAAATCCGCGCATGCCCCGCACGCATGGCGATGGCTTTTTGCATCTGAACAATATTCATGCAATGGTTTGGGAAGAAAGCGAATTGCCCGAGGTTAACTATGCTGAAAAAGTCAGCGCCGCAGTAAAACAGATAGGAAGGAACGTGGCCGCGCTGGTTGAAGATGGCGCTACCTTGCAATTGGGTATTGGCGGTATTCCCGACCAGGTATTGCAAAACCTTACGGGGCATAAAGACCTGGGCATTCATACCGAGATGATGTCTGATGGGGTAATACCACTTATTCAAAGCGGTGTTATTAATAATAGTAAAAAAGCATTGAATATAGGCCGCACGGTTACCGGGTTTATGGCCGGCACCCGTAAGTTATATGATTTTGTACATGACAACCCATCGGTGCGCGTGATGAATATAGCGTATGTGAACGACACCAGTATAATCCGTCAGAACCCCAAAGCAACGGCCATCAACAGCGCGATTGAAATTGACCTTACCGGCCAGGTATGCGCCGATAGTATTGGTACTTATGAGTTCTCGGGTATTGGCGGACAAATGGACTTTATGCGTGGCGCTTCGTTATCGCCAGGCGGCAAACCAATCATTGCGCTTCCTTCCGTTACTTCAAAAGGGGAGTCGCGCATTGTGCCTTTTTTAAAGCAGGGCGCCGGCGTAGTTACAACCCGTGGACATATTCATTGGGTGGTTACCGAATTTGGCGCCGTTAACCTGTTTGGAAAGAATTTAAAACAACGCGGCAAAGCATTGATTGAAATAGCGCATCCCATGCACCGCGAAAAACTGGAACGGGCTTTTTATGAAAGGTTCCATTATTCGGCGCAGCAGGTATAAGGCAACCCAATTTTTAATTGATGTATTTAATACGTTTAATAAGGTGAGCCATCCGCCAACTCGCGGATGGCTCACCTTATTTTTATCAAAACTGTACTTTGTTCCGGCACTGCTTTTCCTATATCCTAAAATTAAAGTAAGTTTACACCGGTCATAGGGAGATAAAGTGTTGGATAGTAAGCAAATAAATATTGAAAAGGAGTTGTTCTCGCGCGTTGCCCAGGTAGACGAAGAAGCGTTTAATACGCTGTTTCACTGGTATGTGCCCCGCCTGCATACGATAGTAATGAAAGTGACGAAGTTGGAAGGGGTGGCAAAGGATATTATCCAGGAGGTGTTTTTGTATTTATGGATGGATCGCGAATCGCTTGCTGAAATAGATGTTCCCCAGAACTGGATCTTTAAAATTGCCTATAACCGCTCCTACAGCTGGCTGGCCCGGCAGGTTTCACGCAATCAAAAGTACAGCGAGTTCAAACTGCAAAACCCTGATGAAGGTGATGACAACCTGGAGAATACCGTTTTCCTGCACGAGACATCGCGGCTTATTCAGGAAGCAACATCACAGTTGCCGGAACAGGCCCGAAAGATTTTTCAATTAAGCCGCGAAACCGGGTTAAAGGCTGCGGAAGTAGCTGACCAACTAAACATTTCTGTACAAACCGTTCGTAACTCACTCGTACGATCAGTAAAATTCATCAAAGAATATCTTACCCAGCATGGTGTTTTACTACCTGCGCTGCTCATTTTAATAATTCTTTAGGTTTTTTTAAAAAGCGATAGGTATGTTTTCATTTCCCATGGTACATATTATATAAGGCGGGAAATGTAGCGTACTATTTTTCCCTCATTCAATAAATGTTGATGGAACAATTCCTTAAAGACGAACTGCTTGTACTGCTGGAAAAGGCCAGGGCCGGCCATGCTACCGGAGTTGACTATTCCCGGATAGCAGCGATCATCAATGCCGACCAAACCGGGGAGCTGATCGCCGAGGCCGATAATTTTCTCGCGCAGGAAGATCATGTTCCGTCCAGGCATATTGAGCCTTATAACTACGATTACTGGCAGCGCGCATTCCTTGAAATAAAACAAACCTGGCAGCAACAAAAGGCACAACCGGCAAAGGTAAAACGCATCCCAAAGATCCGTTACTGGTGGGTAGCCGCTTCTATTCTTCTGATAATAGCTGTTGGTACTTACGTTCTTATCAAAAAAACTCCGCCGCAACAAGTAGCAGCTTCTTATAAGATTTTACCCGGGAAAGAGGGCGCCATTTTAACCCTGGCCGATGGTTCACAGGTATTATTAGATAGTATACAAAATGGGGTAGTGGCGATGCAAGCCGGTACCACCGCCAAAATTGTCAACGGTACATTAGTATATGAAGGCGTTGGAAAAGAAGTTGAGTACAATGTTATGTCAACACCCAAGGCGCGTAAGTTTCATGTAATACTACCCGATGGAACAAATGCCTGGCTGAACAGCGCCAGTTCTATCAGGTATCCTACCACATTTACCGGCAATGAACGCAAGGTTACCATAACAGGAGAAGTGTATTTTGAAGTAGCCACCCTTCGACTCCGCTCAGGGCTGAAAATGCCATTTAATGTAAACGTAAATAACCAGGCGCAAATAGAAGTATTGGGAACACATTTCAACGTGAAGGCGTATGACAATGAAAGGGTTTTAAAGGTTACGTTATTGGAAGGGAAGGTGAAGGTGATAAAGGCGGACGGCAATCGGCCCTCCTATGCTAAAGCTTCGGCGGGCAAGGTAGAGGGCAGAGAAGAATCCGTTATTTTGAAACCTGGTGAACAGGCAACCATATCCCAATCATCCCAACAATCCCGGTTCAGACTATCCCATCCCATCCCGGTTCAGACAGATGGAGTAATGGCCTGGAAAAATGGCGTGTTCGATTTCAATGATATCAGTTTTCAGGATGCCATGGCTCAGCTCGAACGTTGGTACGATATTGAAGTGGTTTATGAAAAAGGTATTCCCACTAACGTTGAATTGAACGGGAAAATGACCAAAGACATAACGTTGAATGAGTTAGTAGGGATCCTCGAAAAGATTGGAGTGAAGTGCCGGCTGGAAGGAAGAAAATTGCTCATCCAATCATAAGGGGAAAAATATTTATCAGACAGCGTAAAGTATAGATCGCTGGTCTTTAAAATGTAAACGTTTACTTTATCCGGCTACGGAAAAGTACATTATAGAAAGAAAAGGACTGCCAAATTAAACGATTGCTAATGCAAAGATCACACGTTACATAATATAACCGAACAGAAGGAGGGTTAAGAAACTAAACCGGAAGTGTCGTTACCACTTCCGGAAGGATGTTTAATTGCCCAAAACGAAAGACGCTAAATCTTCATTTTTTAACAACCAAACGTTTGCAACTTATGCAAAAAAAATCAATTGGTTCCGGATTTTCTATGCCCTGGCATTACCTGGCTGATCGATTGCCTGATTGTGGGGAAGGGTTCAACGGAACCATCACCAAAAGATTGCTTCGCGCGATGAAACTGACTATCTTCTTTATTGCCGTTGCTATTTTCTCTGCTCATGCTGAGGGAACAGCTCAAAACATCACACTCTCCGGTAAAGACCTGCCGCTGAAACAGGTTTTTTCTGCCATTGAAAAACAAACCGGCTATGTTATATTCAACAACAAGCGTGATCTGGATGAAACGAAAACGGTTACCATAACAGCCAACGATCTTCCGTTAAAGGATGTGCTGGATCTCATTCTGAAAGATCAACCCCTTGAATATTCTATCAGGGGAAAAACAATCGTGCTGTCACGCAAAGTGCCCATTATAGATCCTGATCTGCCTGAAGCGCGGGTTCCTGTTACAGGTACTGTTGTGGATGCAAAAGGAAATCCGCTCGAAAATGTTTCCATAGTAATTAAGGGTAAAAATAAAGTGGGAACCACTACCAATTCATCGGGTGAGTTCCGCATTGAAGCGAACCAGGGTGATGTGCTTGTGTTCTCAATTATAGGTTATTTAGAGCAGGAAGTTACCGTAGGAAAAAATACTTCGCTCAGCATTGCATTGAATCCCATCGATGCAAAACTGGAAGAAGTAGTAGTGATCGGTTATGGTACGCAGAAACGGAGAGATCTTACCGGTGCGGTTGTTACAGTAAAACCTGATCAGATCACTGCCCGTCCCGGCCCCAACCCAATGGAATCATTGCAGGGTAGAGTAGCCGGTCTGGATATTACGCGTTCATCGGGCCAGCCTGGCGCCCCTCTTACTATTCAACTGCGTGGTAACAGGTCATTCACTGCCAGCGGTACACCTTTATTTATTATCAATGGTTTGCCCGGCGATTATACTACCCTGAACCCTTATGATATTGAATCTATTGAAGTGTTGAAAGACGCTTCTTCTACTGCGGTGTATGGTTCTGCAGGTTCAAACGGGGTAATTATCATCACTACAAAAAGTGGTAAAGCAGGAAAGTTAGCCATCGATTTCAATACTTATTATGGTAATAATGGCTGGTCTGTTACCCCAAAAATGCGTACAGGCGAGGATTACCTGCAAACCAAGCGGGATGCTTACAGTTATGTGTGGGATGCCGCAAACAGCCAGTGGACAACAACCGGCGCCCTTTGGCAATCACCTGCAGATGATGAGAAGATCTTTGGCACCCAACGATATGCCCTTTACCAGCAAGGTCAGTTTGCCGACTGGGCGAAGCTGTTCCTGCAAAAAAGTGCGCACACGCAAAACTATAGCCTGGGTGTTTCTGGCGGTACTGAAAAAACAAAAGGCTATATCTCTTTCAACTATACCAATGAAAAAGGGCAATATGTGGGCGACGATTATAAGCTCTTTTCTACTACCATGCGCATAGATCATAAAGTGAGGAACTTTGTTTCTGTAGGCGCCAACCTGACTGCCTCGTATGTAGACCGGAACAAAGCGCAGGACAAACTCGAGAACGCGCTGGTAACCGATCCCTTGGTGAAACCCTATAATGACGATGGAACGCTGAATACCAATTTGGGTAATAACGTGTATAACCTGTTGCTCAATCAGCAGTACGGTGTATATGGTAATGTAGATAACAACCTGAAATTGTATTTAAATCCCTATATCGAGATCAGACCATTAAAAGGATTAAGTTATTTATCACGACTGAGCACCTTCCTTACTTTCAATAATACATACAGGTTCGATGGGATAGGTTCTGTAAGCTATACGTATGCCAATGCCAATATTGCGAAAGCTCAGGTTGATCAGAACCGCGCTATTGGTTACCAATGGGAAAACATTGTAACCTATAATTTCAAAGTAAAGCGCGATCACGCCTTTACAGTAACCGGCATTACTACCTGGTACCATAACCAGAACACGAATACTACCATGAACCAAAGTAATATCGTGTCGAACAATTTCAAGTGGTACAAGTTTACAGGCGATGCAAACACCACCTCCACCTCCTCATACACGATGTCGAAAACGCTTGGTTTTATCGGACGTCTTAACTATGCATACCTGGGAAAATACCTGTTTTCGGCTACTATCCGCCGCGATGGTTCTTCCGTATTGTATAGAGATAACCGGTGGGATAACTTCCCGGCTGTTTCAGCCGGCTGGCGCATCTCTGACGAATCGTTCATGGAAGGAACAAAAAGCTGGTTGAACAGCCTGAAAGTTCGGGTAGGCTGGGGTGTTACCGGCACGGCTAAAATTGATCCTTATAGTTCTGTGGCCAACCTGGAATCCAACACTATGTCGTTGGGTGGCGTAACGGTGCCCATTTACCGCAACTCCCAATACCTCACCAACCCCGATCTGGGCTGGGAAAAATCGTACAATACGAATCTTGGGATGGATGCCTCGTTCCTCAACAACCGTATTGATATGTCATTGGATCTGTATAACACAAAGACCAAAGGCGTTATCTACGGTGTTACCGCGCCAATCATTTACGGACAATACACTTCCAGTCAGCAATATAAAACCAATATCAATGTATGCGAAACGCAGAACAGAGGTATAGAACTGGCATTGAACACCCGTAACATAGTTACCAATGATTTTAACTGGACCTCAGCCATCGCTTTTTCTTACAACAAGGAAAAGATCCTGGCATTAACAGGCGGTGTTGCCAATAATATTGCGAACGGTGATAACAACCAGTACTCGCTTACCATTGGTCAACCCGTAAATTCATTTCGCAATTTCAGGTTGGATGGTATCTGGCAGCTCGGACAGGAAAAGGATGCAGCTGCATTTGGCAAACGTCCCGGTGACATTCACGTAGATGTACCCGGTATGACACGTTTAGCAGAAGGGGTTTATTCAAAATCAGACGCCACCGGCGCTATCAACTATTATTATACTGATCTGGCTGCTGCGCAGAAATTTAATGGGGCGCTCACCGCTGCCAAAAATACCTATTCCGTTAGCGCCAACGATTACCAGATCGTAGGGCATAACAATCCCAGCTGGACAATGGGATTCCAGAACGGTTTCAGCTACAGGAACTGGGAATTGAGCGTATACTCTTATTTCAGATGGGGACAAACGATCAGTTATAATATGATGGGTTGGTATCAGCCAAGTGGATTTGCTACCAACGCAAGCCCTTCCAGAACAATACCAAAGTATTTCAATTACTGGACTCCCAACAATCCATCTAACGACTTCCCGGTAATGAATTACCTGGAAGGTCCGGGAACATTAACAGGGTTCTCCGGTTTGAACTATGTGGATGGATCTTTCTTTAAAATTAAAAATATCACGCTTGGTTACAATATGCCCAGGGAGCTGATTAAAAAACTGTCGCTCGAGAAGTTCCGGGTATATGGCACTATTACCAATCCTTTGGTTGTTACAAAGAGCCCGCTGTTAAAACAGTATGATCCGGAAATGAATGGTTCGCTCGAGTATCCGTTAACAAAACAAATTGTGGTGGGCCTGAATATGACATTCTAATTGTCGAATGATTAAAAACAGCGTAATATGAAAATAAAGAATATAAAAGGACTGATATATAAATCACTGTTTGGTTTAACTATAGCGCTTTCCGTTGCCTCATGTAAACTGGATGAGTACAACCCGATCTCTTTATCGGAGCAGGATGTGCTTTCGAAATTCGACGGTTGGAAAGCGTATCAATCTAACTGTTATACCGGGCTTTGGGGAACGCTTATCAGTATGCCCTATGGACTTTGTTCTGAAGTGGGTACCGATCTGTGGACATTTCCATCAAACAGCACTACTTACAAGGAAATAATAGGATACCAGGATCTGACCGTAAGTTTTAACCTGGTGGGTAATGTTTGGAATTATGCCTGGGGCTCTATTAAAGATTGCAATAAAACTATTCAGCTGGCTCCCAACTTAAAGGACGGCAAGGCTTCCGATATCGCTACACTGGTAGCAGAAACCAAATTGCTGCGGGCTTATTATTATTCAGTCTTGGTGACTCAGTTTGGCGAGCTTCCATTGATAACTACAGACGATCCTACAAAAAATCTGAGTCCAACCCGGAATAGTGTTCCTGAGATCTATACCCAGATCATTTCCGATCTAAGAGAAGCATTTAACAATCTGCCTGTAACGCCATTAGATAACAACCTGCAACGGGTAACCAAAAAAGCGGCGTTGGGACTGCTTGCCCGGGTATATGCACAGGGCGCCGGAGAAGGGTTGAGTGAAGGCGGAAAATCATATTGGGTACGGGCGAAAGAATGTGCCGACAGTCTGATCAACAATATGGGCACCTATGGCGCGGCTCTGTATCCTGATTTTGCCAATGTATTCGCATCAGCCAACAATAGAAATAACCAGGAAGTATTATTTACTGCGTATGGGCTCGATCCATATAGTCCTTCATACGATGTGTCTACCGCCAATTCAAAACCCAATTTGTACCTGCATTATTATCCCAAGTTTGATGATGCGTTCGGTACCGCCGATGTTTTCAAAAGGAGCGTAAACTCCAATACATCCAATGCCTACTATGGACGGTTGAACCAGGCGTTCGTGGCGCCCACTAAATATCTGATCAATTGCTTTAATGCAACTTATGATAAGCGCTGGGAAAACACCTTTCAAACGGCATTCACCAATTATTCAGGCGTTCAGGCTATTGCCAGTAACGGAAGCGGCGTTCCATCGCCTGCCAACGTAAAATATACTGATGCAACGGTTACACTTACGGCAGCTATGTGTACCAAATATGGGATCAATCCCGCGTTTGCAGGGAAGAAGATCTATCCTTATGCAGATGTGAATGCAAAGAATGCCTCTAAAAATGCTACCTGGCAGTACATTCCACAGATATGGCCCCGGGGTGTTTATACAGGAGCTATATCAAGTCTTGTCACTGTAGCAAATGCCAATGTGCATCCATATCCATTAGACCCAACCGAAGACCGTTTTTTTGCCTATTTAAGCAAAGACCCGCTCACAGCTGCGGATAAAGCCACCCGTGCATATGTTACAGTGAATATTGATGACCTGTTCGATCCCTCAGACCTTACAGGCAGTACGTACAAAGCCAATGCTGCAGGTAATGGTCTTACACCAAGTAGTTTAGCTATGCTGTTTCCTGCCATGCAAAAGTTCAATCATAATTTCGATGGCGGCTGGCTGGGTGGTAACTTCCAGCAGAAACTGGGTAATATTATGATCATGCGGATGGCCGAAGTGTATTTGATCGCTGCAGAAGCTACGATGCATACTTCCGGCGATGGCGCCGCTGCGGCCAATTACCTGAATGTATTGCGTAAACGCGCCTGCCGCAATCCGGGCGACTTCAATGTGGGTACCGGCATGCAGTTATCAACGGCCACCATGAATGATGTGTTTGATGAGTACGCCCGTGAATTGTGCGGCGAATTTACCCGGTGGGCTTTGTTGAAACGCAATAAAGCATTTGAAAGCCGGTTGCAGACTTACAACAAAAGAGCTGCGGCAAATTTCAACCCGGCAAAAAATTATGTTCGTCCGATCCCATTCAGTTTCCTGAACCAGATCAACAATGCGACTGACTTCGGAACAAATGGCTATTAGTTGTAGGTTTCATTGATTAGCAGACATACAGTTCCGATAAATCCGGGTTGGCGGATGTCGGATTCTCAAAAAAAGGATCGTCCCGGCTTTCCGGTAGGCGGTCCTTTTTTCTTTGGCCGCCGTCCTCGTGCCGCTGAAGCTTTAGCGAAGGCGCAAGTATTGGCGAAGGAGGCTTATCTTTACCGTTTCATGAAACCCTGACCACATGGGCGCGATAAAGACCTTTACGCTTTCCTCTCATAGCCGGCTCTTTTCAGTGCCTGATACCAATAAGGAATATCTTTTTGTTGAAGCTGGTAAACATCCCTATTATGCCGAGCCCTACCGGGCCGAGAGTTATGCGATCGTATTTATAAAAGAAGGGGGCGTAAGACTGAATGTAGGACTGTCGACGATGGATGTGGATGCGCCGGCCATGATCACACTGGGGCCTTCAGTTATCCGTTTTTTCACCAAACGCACCGACCTGTTGAAGATGGATGTTATTTTTTTCAAAGACACCTTCTTATTAGAACACCATGTGGATCCATTATTCCTTTCGAAATTCGAATTTTTTGAAAACAGCGAGCGCCCGACATTACCGCTAAAAGAACCCTTCCTGACGAAATACAGCAAAATATTTGACCTGTTTCAATTAACACAAACCACTACAGATCTTCACCAGGCGCCAATCATCAGGGCCTACATTTTTGCTTTGATCTATGAGATCGATGGGTATTACCGCCAGCATGCCGGTAACGAGCCCGCCTTACAAAAATCGCATCCTTTAATTACAAAATTCAGGCAGTTGCTCAGACGTCATTATATGCAGGAGCACAAGCTCGATTTTTATGCCGGCCAGTTGCATCTTACTCCCAAGTCATTGTCAGCAGCCATCAAAAAACACACGGGCAGGTCGGCCGGAAAATGGATCGATGACACCATAATACTGGAAGCAAAGGTTTTATTGCAGAATAAGGCGCTTACCGTATCGCAGGTAAGTGAAATGCTGAGCTTCTCCGACCAATCCGTTTTTGGTAAATTTTTCCGCGCGAACGCCGGCATGACGCCGGTGGAATACCGCAAAAAGTTCGTTTAGGTTTATTCCCGCCCAAAACCAACATAAGCCATTTCGACGAATACTGAGGCTATCCGGTCTACAATAGTTTCACCACTAATTGGAACTTTGTGCGCCAGTGGCATAGTGTTGGCAGCATTTACCAGGTTTATGGCAACGCTCACATGGAAGTATTCAATACATAAATTAACATGAACAATCAGTTACCAGATATTATTTCAAAAAACCTGAAGGTGGTGTTTTGTGGCATCAACCCGGGATTAACGTCTGCCATGAAGGGGCATCATTTCACCAATCGCAGTAACAGGTTCTGGCGGGTGCTTCACCAGGCAGGCTTTACACCGTACGAGATAGAGTCCCGGTTCGATACCACTATTCTTACTTATGGCTATGGGTTAACCACCGCAGTAGCGCGCGCAACCGTGCGGGCGGATGAATTATCAAAAGACGAATTTGCTTCGTCTATAGAGTCATTTAAACAAAAGATAGAGAAATATAAACCTGCCCGTTTAGCATTCCTGGGAAAGCCGGCCTGGCTGGCTTTCTCGGGATTAAAAAGGGTTGAGTGGGGATTGCAGGAGAAAAAATTTTGTGGTGCTATTGTTTGGGTGTTACCGAATCCAAGTGGACTTAACCGCAATTTTACATTACAGTCACTGGTTGATCATTACCAGGAATTGCTAAAAAGTATACCTGTTTTAAAACAAAATAATCATGGAACGCTTAACATATCTTAATAACGGGAATGCAGCGTACATCAACTCGCTTTACGAAGCGTATCAGCATGATCCCGGATCGATAGAATTTGGCTGGCAGAAATTTTTTGAAGGATTTGACTTTGGCGCTACTGAGGATAGTTCCACTATTTCCGCAGCCACGGATACTACGCTTACTAAAGAGATCAATGTGCTGAATCTCATCAATGGATATCGCATGAGAGGGCACCTGTTTGCAAAAACAAACCCGGTACGGGAACGGCGGCGGCATTTACCGGGAAAGGACCTGGCGTCTTTCGGATTGAACGATGCTGATCTGGACACGGTTTTCAAAGCCGGGGCAGAAATTGGTTTAGGGGCAGCTACGTTACGTGACATCCGGCAGCTGCTGGAAGAAACTTATTGCGGGCCCATTGGGGTTGAATATAAATATGCCGGTAATCCCGGGAAACATACATGGTTCCAGGATAAAATGGAAGCAGTCAGGAACAAGCCCCGTTTTTCAGTAGAAGAAAAAAAACGCATACTCAATAAATTAACGCAGGCAGTAGTGTTTGAAACATTTCTGCAAACAAAATTCCTGGGACAAAAGCGGTTTTCTTTAGAAGGCGGAGAAACCCTGATCCCGGCGCTAGACCTGTTGATTGAAAAGGGCGCCGGTACAGGTATGTCAGCATTTATAATCGGCATGGGCCACCGTGGCCGGTTAAACGTACTGGCAAATATTTTGGGGAAACCGTATAAAGAGATCTTTGAAGAATTTCAGGGTAAGACCCAGCAACATGACAGTACTTTTAGTGGCGATGTAAAATATCATTTAGGTTATTCCAATGATGTGACTACTGTAAGTGGAAAGCCGGTACACCTAAGCGTATGCGCCAATCCTTCCCATTTGGAAGCCGTGAATGCAGTGGTGGAAGGCATTACGCGTTCGAAAGCAGACTTCAAATACAAGGGGGACTATTCCCGGATCGTGCCGATACTTTTACATGGTGATTCTTCTATTGCCGGGCAGGGTGTGGTATATGAAGTGTTACAAATGGAAAAACTGGATGGGTATCACACAGGCGGCACCATTCATATAGTCATCAACAACCAGGTTGGATTTACAACAGATTATAAGGATGCACGTTCCAGTACGTATTGTACGGACCTTGCAAAAATTGTCTCTGCACCGGTTTTTCATGTTAATGGCGACGATGTGGAAGCTTTGGGTCATGTAATAGGGTTGGCTATCGATTACCGGCAGACTTTTCATGGTGATGTTTTTATTGATCTTTTATGCTACCGGAAGTATGGACATAACGAGTCGGACGAACCGAGGTTTACCCAGCCATTGTTATATAAATCGATCGATAGCCACCCCAATCCCAAAGAGATCTATGTGCAGAAGCTGTTTGCAGAGAACGCTATTCAAAAGGAGTATGCTATGGAGATTGATACTTCTTTCAAGGCTGCGTTGCAATCGTATTTGGATGAAGCGAAAGCGGTAGAAAGTATTGAGGTGACCAGGCCCTTGTACCAAAACGCCTGGCAGGGTTTGCGCAAGGCGAATGAAACTGATCTTGAAGAAGCGCCCGATACGGCTGTGTCAGCAGAAATGATTGAAGAGATAGGAAATGGGCTCACTACGTTGCCAAAGGATAAAACTTTTTTAAAGAAGATAGAAAAATTGTTTGATGGCCGCCAAAAAATGGTGCAGGAGACAAAAGTATTCGATTGGGCAATGGGAGAGTTGCTGGCTTATGGTTCATTGTTGAAAGAAGGCTACCCCGTACGGGTAAGTGGAGAAGATGTAAAGCGGGGTACCTTTTCACACCGGCATGCAACCGCAGCTATCATTGACTCAGGCGAAGAATTTGTGCCGCTTAACCATGTGGGCGCCACCGAAAAGTTCAACATCTATAACTCCCTGCTATCAGAATATGGCGTGCTGGGCTTTGAATATGGCTATGCTTCGGCCAATCCAAACGCGCTGGTGGTTTGGGAAGCCCAGTATGGTGATTTTTTAAATACAGGTCAGGTAATTGTAGACCAGTATGTGACAAGCGCAGAAGCTAAATGGCAATTAGGAAATGGATTGGTGATGCTGTTGCCACATGGATATGAAGGAGCGGGGCCGGAACATACGTCTGCCCGGATTGAGCGCTTTATGGACCTGTGCGCCAATAACAATATTCAACTGGTGAACTGTACAACGCCAGCCAATTTCTTTCATGTCTTGCGTCGTCAGTTGCATCGCGATTTTCGCATCCCGTTAATTGTATTCGCTCCGAAAAGTTTATTGCGTCACCCGTTATGCGTATCGCCGGTCAGTGAATTTACCCAGGGACATTTCCACAAACTGATTGACGATACCAATGTAACCAGCACGGAAGTAAAGCGGGTATTGTTTTGCAGTGGAAAAGTTTATTACGACCTGCTTCAAAGACAGCAGGAAAATAAACATCAGGATGTTGCTATAGTAAGGATAGAACAGCTTTATCCCACCCCATTTAAGCAAATGCAACAGGTTAAAGAGAAATACGCAACAGCAACAGAATTTATCTGGGTGCAGGAAGAACCGGAGAATATGGGCGCCTGGCCTTACCTGTGCCGCAAACTCCGCAACAGTGATCTCAACCTCCAGGTTATTGCGCGACCGGAAGCAAGCAGTCCGGCAACAGGTTTCTCAAAACAACACGCCGCAGAGCAACTGGAAATTGTTAACCGGGCGTTCGAACCTATTAATTGATCAAATTATGGAAAATACAATTGTAACAAGTTTCTGCATCGGTACGGAAGAATGTAAACAAACTTTATCGTTTATAAGTGCAGCAACTGCAAGGGAAAAATATACCGGCAAAGTGCCGCCGGCCCAACTGAAGGATTATATCCAGAAAAAATTTAGTACAGGGGCATTGCATGTAGACATGAATAGCCTCTCGAACCAGTTCCTGGTGGTTTATGCCGATGGCGAGGTAGCTGGCTATGCACGCGTTACCTCTAAAGGCAGCCGACCGGAGATCTTCAATGGCAAAAGCATCATGCGGATCGCCGACTTCTCGGTGTTGAAGAAGTTCGACGACATCCAGGTAAAAAAGAGCCTGTTTGAAAAATGTCTTTCTATTTGCGGTCTGCAGCAAATAGTATGGATAAGCGAATATGAACAAAACCCCGACCTGGAATTTTTTGCCAGTTATGGGTTCGTGAAAAACAGTGCTGTTACC
>NZ_JBJMLX010000507.1:0-2718 GCF_045805085.1 Niastella sp. | reverse complement strand
GAAAAGGGGCAAGTTGATCAGTTAACCAGTTGACCAGTTAACCAGGAATACAAAACACAAGGGCCAAAGCAGTTTAAACCGCTTTGGCCCTTACTATATGCTTTATTTCTGCCTTCTGCCTTCTGCCGTTTGCCTTCTCTTAACTCAGTTTCAACAGCTGCAGATCGCAGTGAACTTTCACCTCATCGCTTAGTAATAAGCCATTCTTGTCGAACAGCTGGTTCCAGGTAATATTAAAATCTTTACGATTTAGTACGGTGTCCATATCAAATGCGGCCTTGGTATTGTGCAAAGGGTCGGCGCAGATGCCCAAAAAATTGGCGGTAAAGGAGAACGGATGTTCCACGCCTTTTACGGTTAATATACCGGTCACATTTATTTTCTTTTCCTGCATGGTAACGGCCGTTGATCTGAACTGGATCATGGGGAATTGCCGGGCATCAAAGAAATCGGGCGAACGCAGGTGATTGTCGCGTTCGTCGTTCCCTGTTGTCAATGAATTTACATATATGGTGAGATTGATCTCGCTGTTACAAAAACCATCCTGGCCGCTCACCACGGTTCCTTCAAACTCTCTGAACCAACCTGATACCGAGGTGATCAACAGGTATTTGGCATCGAACCGGATGGTTGAATGAATGGGGTCGATGGCCCAGGTTGCTTGTTTTACGCTTGTACTCATAATTTCAACTAACAAAATAACAGAATATCAGCCCAAAAGGCAATTGAGAATCGCAGGATAATGTTGTATAAATCATGGAAAGGGTGAACTTATAGTTGGATAAATAACATGGTAAAAACTAAGAAACCTGATTTCTTGCCCGGAAGTCAGAAAAGCTCTCTCCGGATGCGTTCTTGAAAAACTTGCTGAAATGGGCTGTGTCATCAAATCCCAATTCATAGGCAATCTCTTTCATGGTAACCCGTGAATATACTGCCTGCCGTTTGGCTTCCAGGATAATGCGTTGTTGAATGTGATGACTGGCGGGCGAACCGGATATTTTCTTTACTACTTCATTCAGGTGGTTGGGAGTAACGGCCAGTTCTTCGGCATAATCGGTCACCATTTTCTTGGTGGTATACTGCTTTTCTACCAGCGCAAAGAATTGTTTTACCAGTTCAATGCTTTTTGAATGTGCTTCATTTTCTTTTGGCCGTTCGTACTGCCGGGTAAGGTAGATGAGGAAGATCTTTAAGAAACCGCGCAGGATCTCGGCCCGTAAAATGAAGAAGTTATTAAACTCCTTCAGCATTTTGTTAACGGCGTCCTGCATCTCAAGGCCCATTTCCTCATTCACTTTTATTACCGGTGAATTGGAAAAGGTATAGAATAAGCCCGTATTGAACAGGAGGTCATAATTTTCTTCCGCGCCTCCCAGGAACTCGGCCATAAAGGAGATCACATAACCATCCACGGGGTCAGTTGCGTTTAACTGGTGTACCTGTCCGGGCGTGATGCAATAAACGGAATTGTCTTCCAGTTTGTAAGATTCCAGGTCGATCAAATGTGTGCCTGTTCCTTTTTTTACCCAAATGATCACAAAATAGTTATGCCGGTGCGGGGTGGCATTTTGTTGGAACCGGTTTTGCGCTATCCACTCCATGGTATGTATCTCGAAAGGTACATTCACCGTAGATTGGCCTAGCTCCAGTAATGGATTGATTACGGACATGATATTTTAAACTGAGACCAATAATAAATCTTTTTTGTGGTATTATCTTATTCGCTGATCAATAAACTGTTGGCCACTTTAAAACTTACCACTACCGATTTTTTCCCTTTCAGCAAAAGCGTATAATTCTTGTCAAATTCTTCCACCTCTTTCACTTTTACGGTATCGCCCAGTGAAAGGCCGATCTTGTCGAGGTAATTCAAAAAAGCACCGGAGTGATCGGTAACACCGGTGAACTTACCCTGGCTGCCTGGTGACAAAGACGCCAGTAATACAGATTTGCTGATGGTGAAGATGCCTTTGGCATCGGGAATGGGGTCGCCATGCGGATCGGTTTTGGGGAAGTCGAGATAGGCGTCCAGTTTGTCAATCAGGTCCTTGCTGTGGATATGCTCCAGCTGTTCGGCAATGTCATGTACTTCGTCCCAGCGGAAGCCCAGTTTATCAACCAGGAACACTTCCCACAACCGGTGTTTGCGAATGATGCCAATGGCCGCCTGCTTTCCTTTTTCCGTGAGTTTGAACCCTTTTGACTTTTGATAAGCCACCAGTTTTTTGGTGCTCATCTTTTTAAGCATATCGGTAACGGAAGCCATGTGAATGCCCAACAACTGCGCCAGGGCCGATGTGGCCACCATTTCCCCGTTGGATTCCTGTAATTTATAAATGGCTTTCAGATAATTTTCTTCGGCAGATGAATGCACGTGCGCTCGATTTTTAGGCAAATTAGGGAAAGATGTACAAAAGCTGTACTATTAGGCTCGCCTAATTTTTCTTGTTTTATTGAACTAATTATTTACTTTTGGTCAACTTTAAACGCTGTTTATGAAAAAGCAATGGCTGGTGATGGGTTCCCTCATTACTATTATAATGGTGGCGCTGGCTTGTGAGAAGATCTTACCGGGGAAGCCGGCCGATGATTCTATCCTCGATGGGCCTATAGATGGTTTGACCGGTGAACAAAATCAGATGTTCCTGCGGGGGGATGTGGCGTTTAACAATGATGTATTTACCGTAGCCAATGGGTTGGGACCGCTGTTCGTTT